>DAOMFB010000044.1:0-12267 GCA_035429585.1 Thermoanaerobaculia bacterium | reverse complement strand
CGCGCTGGCGCACGTCCCGTTCCGCGTCGACCCCGCCGAGCTCTCGGCGGTCGTCGCCCTCTCGGTTCTCTGGTCCGCCCTCGCGTCGGCCCTCCCGGCGCGCACGGCGGCGCGCCGGCCCGTCGCGGAGGTGCTCCGTGCCGTCTGACGGCCCGCTCCTCTCGGCCCGCGGCCTCGCGAAGGGCTTCGGCGCGGGCGAGGCGCGCGTCGAGATCTTCCGGGACGTCTCGCTCGACATCCGCCCGGGCGACTTCCTGGCGGTCACCGGCCCGTCCGGCTGCGGCAAGTCGACGCTTCTCCACCTCTTCGCCGGACTCGAGGAGCCCGACGCGGGGACGGTCGAGGTCGCGGGCCAGGCCTTAAGAGGGCTCACGGCCGAGCGCCGGGCCACCCTCCGGGGCGAGGCGATCGGCTTCGTCTTCCAGTTCCACCATCTCCTGCCGGAGCTCTCCGCCGAGGAGAACGTGGCGCTTCCGCTGTTCCTGGCCGGCGAGCCCGAAGCCGCGGCCCGGGCGGCGGCGCGCGAGGTGCTCGACCGCGTGGGGCTCCGGGCGAGGTCGGCGGCCCTCCCGCGGACCCTCTCGGGGGGCGAGCGGCAGCGCGTGGCGATCGCCCGGGCCGTCGTCCGGAGGCCCCGCCTGCTCCTCTGTGACGAGCCGACGGGGAGCCTCGACGCGGCTCACGCCCGCTCCGTTTTCGACCTCCTCTCCGAGGTGGCGCGGGAGCGCGCCGGGGCGGCCGTCGTGGTCACGCACGACCCGGAGTGGGCGAAGCGCTGTGCTACGATGAAACTGTTGACCCCGAACGGGTTGACCGGTATCTGACCATGTTCGAAAAGTACAACGAGAAAGCGCGGCGCGCCCTCTTCTTCGCCCGGTACGAGTCGTCCAAGCTCGGCTCGAAGGTGATCGAGTCGGAGCACATCCTCCTCGGCATCCTCCGCGAGGGGGAGGACGTCATCAAGGAGATCTTCGCCCGCTTCAACGTGAAGCCCGACGACATCCGCCGGGAGATCGAGGGAGACCGCGTCTTCGTGGAGAGGGTCTCCTCGACGCAGGAGCTTCCCCTCTCGGAGGAGTCGAAGAAGATCCTCGCCTACGCCTCCCACGAAGCGGAGTCGATGATGCACCCCTACGTCGGCACGGAGCACCTGCTCATCGGGATCCTCCGCGTCGACCCGTGCGTCGCCAGCCGCATTCTCGTCTCCCACGGGTTCAACCTCTACGGCGTCCGCGAGGAGACGATCGCCCTCATCAAGGAGCGGGAGGCCTCGAAGCAGAAGAAGGAGCTCCCGTTCCTCGCCGAGTACGCCCGCGACCTGACGGCGCTGGCGAACCAGGGCTCCTTCGACCCGCTCGTGGGACGGGACACGGAGGTCGAGCGGATCATCCAGATCCTCTCGCGGCGGACGAAGAACAACCCGATCCTTCTCGGCGAGCCCGGCGTCGGAAAGACGGCCATCGTGGAGGGGCTCGCGCAGCGGATCGTCGAGGGAAGCGTCCCGCTCTTCCTGGCCAACCGGAAGATCCTCGCCCTCGACCTCTCCCTCATCGTGGCGGGGACGAAGTACCGCGGCCAGTTCGAGGAGCGGCTGAAGGGGATCCTGAAGGAGCTGAAGGAGAACCACGACCTCATCGTCTTCATCGACGAGATCCACTCCTTGATCGGCGCCGGCTCGGCGGAGGGGTCGCTCGACGCCGCGAACATCCTGAAGCCCGCCCTGTCCCGCGGGGAGATCTCCTGCATCGGCGCCACGACGATGAAGGAGTACCGGAAGTACATCGAGAAGGACCGCTCGCTCCTGCGGCGCTTCCAGGCCATCAACGTGGCGCCGCCGAACGAGGAGGAGACGCTGGAGATCCTCGACGGCGTCCGCGAGCGGTACGAGAAGTTCCACCGCGTGAAGTACTCCGACGAGGCGATCCGGACCGCCGTCTACCAGGCGAACCGGTACATCCCGGACCGCTTCTTCCCGGACAAGGCGATCGACATCCTCGACGAGGCCGGGGCGAAGGTGAAGCTCCGGAAGACGGCCGACACGCAGAACCTCCGCCGTCTCGAGAACGAGGTGAAGCAGATCGTCAAGGAGATGAAGAAGGCGATCTCCGAGAAGGACTTCGAGCGCGCCGTCTTCCTCCGGGAGCGCGAGATCGAGATCAAGGAGGAGATCGAGCGGACCAAGGCGCTCGAGAGCGACGAGAGCCAGACCGTCGACGTCACGCGCGCCGACGTCGAGGAGATCATCTCGAGCTGGACGGGCATCCCCGTCACCTCCCTCCACGTCGAGGAGGCGGAGAAGCTCCTCCACATGGAGGAGACGCTGCGCCGTCGCGTCATCGGGCAGGACCCGGCCATCGAGGCGATCAGCCGGGCGATCCGGCGCTCGCGTCTCGGCGTGAAGAACCCGAACCGCCCCATGGGCTCCTTCATCTTCCTCGGTCCGTCGGGCGTCGGGAAGACGGAGGTCGCCCGCCGGCTCGCCGAGTTCCTGTTCGACAACCCGCGCGCCCTCGTCCGCTTCGACATGTCGGAGTACATGGAGAAGCACGCCGTCTCGAAGCTCATCGGGTCGCCCCCCGGCTACGTCGGCCACGAGGAGGGCGGGCAGATGACGGAGCGGATCCGGCGCCACCCCTACTCGGTCATCCTGCTGGACGAGATCGAGAAGGCCCATCCCGACATCGCGAACCTCCTCCTCCAGATCCTCGAGGACGGCCAGCTGACCGACGCCTACGGGAACGTCGTCGACTTCAAGAACACCCTCATCATCATGACCTCGAACATCGGGACGAAGTTCCTCGTCACGCAGTCGAAGGTGGGGTTCGGCGAGGGGAAGGGGGCGATGGCGCGCCGCGAGGTGGAGGACCTCGTCCTCAAGGAGCTGCGTCGCGAGTTCTCCCCGGAGTTCACGAACCGGATCGACGAGGTCATCGTCTTCAACCCGCTCGGCCTCGAGGAGCTGCGGGCCATCGGCCGGCTCCTCATCGACGACGTCGCCGCGACGCTCCGGCACCGCGGCCTCGCGCTGCACGTGGACCAGCCGTCCATCGACTGGCTCCTCAGGATCTCGGGGCACGACGCCCACTCCGGGGCCCGGCCGCTCCGCCGGACGATCCAGCGGCACGTGGAGGACGCGGTCTCGGAATTGCTCATCACGTCGCGGGAAGCCCTGGAGAGTGTCGAAGTGACGGTGGATGGAGACGAATTGAAGGTCCGGGCCCGGTCGGCGGAGCCGGTGGCGACGGGTCGGTAGCCGGGGTGAGGCTCTTCGGAGCGTCCGGCGGCGGCGCCGGCCGGCGGGGAACGCGGGGGGGGCGCGTCGCGGTCGTGGCGCTCGCGGCCGCCCTCGCCGGACCGGCCTCGGCCCAGGATCCGGCTCCGGCGGCGCCGCTCCTCCCGACGCCGCCGCCGTCGCCCCTCTCCGAAGCGATCCCGAAGCCCGTCCTCGAGAGCGCCCCGCAGCCCGCCCCGGGGGTCGCCGGCCCGCGGATCGTGGAGATCGCCGTGCAGGGGGGGAAGACCGTCACCCCGGAGACGATCGCCTTCTACCTCGGCGTCAAGGTGGGCGACGCGTACAACCCGGAGCTCCTCCAGCGGAACTTCGGACGGCTCTGGGACTCGGGCCTGTTCGAGGACCTCTCGCTCGAGAAGGAGGACGTTCCGGGCGGCGTCAAGATCGTCGCCGTCCTCGTGGAGCGGCCGACCGTCGCGGACCTCGAGTTCCGGGGGAACAAGAAGCTGACGACCTCCCAGCTCAAGGACAAGCTGAAGGAGGGAAAGGCGGAGATCAAGATCGGCTCTCCGATCTCCCTGCGCGAGGTCGCCAAGGCCAAGACGGTGCTCGGCGAGGCCTACAAGGCCGAGGGCTTCCGGTCCGTGTTCATCGAGACCCGCATCGAGCAGGTGGCCGAGAACACCCGCCGCGTCGTCTTCCAGATCGACGAGGGCGACAAGCTGAAGGTGGAGTCGATCCGCTTCACCGGGAACACCGTCTTCGGGCAGCAGACGCTCCGCAACGCGATGAAGAAGACGGCGGTCGACCACTGGTGGCGCTTCTACGACTCGAAGTCGACCTACAACCAGGCGAGCTACGACGAGGACGTCGACAGCCTGAGGAAGATCTACCAGAACAAGGGCTACAAGGACGTGGTCGTCAAGGACGCGATCCTGGACGTCTACGTCGTGGATCCGAGGGAGACCCGGAGCGACAAGGTCAAGCGCCGGGTGAGGATCACGATCCCCATCGTCGAGGGAGAGCGCTTCTACTTCGGAACCGTCAAGGTCGAAGGCGCCACCGTCTTCTCCGGGCCCCGCCTCGAGAAGGCGTTCGAGTACACGCCGGGCAAGCCGCTCTCCCGCGCCGTCATCGAGGACGGCCTGAAGACGCTCGACGGCCTCTACCGGTCCCGGGGCTACATCTACGCCTTCATGAACCCGGAGTTCACCGAGAAGGGAAAGAACGTCGTCGACGTGACCATCCGGCTCACGGAGGGAGACCAGTACCGGCTCGGGCGCGTCGAGTTCTCGGGGAACAAGACGACGCGCGACAAGGTGCTTCGCCGCGAGATCCCCCTGAACGAAGGCGACATCATGGACATCGAGATCTTCAAGAAGGGGATCCAGAAGATCACGCAGCTCGGGTACTTCAAGATCGAGGAGGACCCGGACTACAAGGTCAACCCGGACCAGAAGACGGTGGACATCACCCTGAAGGGGACCGACGTCAACCGGAACGAGGTGCAGTTCGGCGCCGGGTACTCGCAGCTCGACGGCTTCTTCGGGCAGTTCCAGTTCAACACGCGGAACTTCCTCGGGCGCGGGGACACGCTCGGCGTCCAGTTCCAGAAGGGGTCGACCTCGAACTTCCTCGACCTGGCCTTCACGGAGCCCTACTTCCTGGACCAGCGGATGTCGATCGGCGGCTCGGTCTACAACCGGGGGGTCGAGTACCTCGACGTCAACCAGAAGACGAAGGGCGTCAGTGCGTCGGTCGGTTACGGGCTCGGGCTCTTCGACGTCGTCTCGCTCTTCTACGGATTCACCGACACGAACAGCCAGTACCAGGGCTTCCCGCCGCCGGCGCCGCCGGGCGCCGGGATCCCGCCGGCGGCGTTCGCCACGTTCACCGGCCGGACGTCCTCGGTGACGCCGGGGTACCGGTACGACAGCCGGAACGACCCGTTCGACCCGACGCGGGGGATGCGGTACGGCGCCGCCGTGTCCCTCGCGGGAGGACCGCTGGGCGGCGACTTCTCGTACATCAAGCCCTCCGCGTCGTTCACGTGGTACCTCCCGGCGACCCGGCGGTCGAACTTCGCCTTCAACTTCGAGGGCGGCTTCATCGACGCCTACAACAGCAAGGAGATCCCCATCTTCGAGCGGTACCGGATCGGCGGCGACCGCTCGATCCGGGGCTTCAAGTTCGGCGCGATCTTCCCCATCGAGTACCGGGACGGGAAGTACCGCGCCTACTTCGACGCCCAGGGCGCCCTCCTGGGGGGCAACAAGTTCTATTACTTCAACATCGAATACGTCTACGCCGTCGCCGGCCCCGTGAAGCTCGCGGCCTTCTTCGACGCCGGGAACACCTGGATCGAGGTCCAGCCGTTCACGCCCTTCGTCCTCAGGGCCGCCTACGGTCTCGAGGCGCGGATCTTCCTCCCCATCTTCCAGGCGCCGCTCCGGTTCATCTACGGCATCAAGACGAAGGCGATCACGATCTACGACCAGCGGGGCTTCCCGATCGCGAACGGGACCGAGGCCAAGTCGGAGTTCACCTTCACCATCGGCAGCACGTTCTGAGAGGCAGTTGGGGTAAACTCCGGCGCTCCGCGGGCCGGACGGGCGCCGCGAGCGGTCGTCATCACTTCATTTAAGGAGTCGCGTCAAATGAATCGGATCGTCACGTACGCCGCGTGCGTCGCGGTCGCCGCGCTCGCGGCGGCCCCCGCAGCCCGGGCCCAGTCCGCGCCCCAGAAGATCGCCGTCATCGAGGTCCAGCGGATCATCCAGGAGTCCGCGATCGGCAAGGAAGCCCTCGCCCGCGTGCAGCGGCTCCAGCAGACGAAGCAGGAGGATCTCGCGAAGCGGCAGAAGGAGCTGCGGGACCTGGAGCAGAAGATCCAGGAGCAGGGCAAGTCGCTCTCCGAGGACGCGATGGAGAAGCTCCAGAAGGACTACCAGGCGCGGGCCGTCGACCTGAAGCGCTTCCAGGACGACGCCCAGCGGGACCTGGAGGACGCCCAGCGCAAGGAGCTGAAGACCCTCGAAGAGCGGATCATGCCGGTGATCGACGTGGTCGCGAGGGAGATGGGCTACACCCTCATCTTCAACAAGTTCCAGAGCGGGCTCCTCTTCGCCGCCGAGGACGCCGACATCACGAACTCGGTCATCACCCGCTTCAACACGCAGATCGCCGCGCCGGCCGCCAAGCGGCCCGCCGCGCCGCCCCCCGCGCCGAAGCCGGCCGCTCCCGCTCCCCCGCCGGCCCCGAAGAAGAACTAGCCGCTCGCGACGCCACGCCGTGACGACGTTCTCCGTCGCCGAGATCGCGGACCGCTGCGGCGGGCGGGTCTCCGGCGACGGGGGCCGGCGCGTGCGGGGCGTCCGCTCCCTCGAGGCGGCCGGCGCGGAGGACCTCTCGTTCGCCGCGGACGCGAAGGCCGAGAAGAAGGCGGACGCCTCGGCGGCCGGCGCGCTGCTCGCCCGCTCGGCCGCCCGGTTTCCTGGACGCACGGTGGTGGAGGTGGCCGATCCGTCGCTCGCCCTCGCCGCCGTCCTCGCCCTCTTCCACCCGCGCCGCACGGCCCGGGGGGGCGTTCACCCGACGGCCGTCGTCGGCCCCGGGGCGACCGTGGACCCGACGGCCGAGCTGGGCCCGTACGCCGTGATCGGCGACGGAACGGCCGTCGGCGCCGGGGTGATCGTGGAGGCGCACGTGGCCGTCGGCAGGAACTGCGTCCTCGGCGACGGCGCCTGGCTCCACCCGCACGTCGTCCTGTACGACGGGACCGTCCTCGGAGCCCGCGTCGAGGTGCACTCGGGGACCGTTCTCGGGGCGGACGGGTTCGGCTACGCGCCGGCGCCGGCGGGGATCGTGAAGGTTCCGCAGGCCGGGCGCGTCGTCGTGGAGGAGGACGTCGAGATCGGGGCCAACACGTGCATCGACCGCGCCACGCTCGAGGAGACGCGCATCGGCGCCGGCACCAAGATCGACGACCTCGTGATGATCGGGCACAACTGCACCGTCGGGCGGCACGGCATCCTCTGCGGACAGGTCGGGCTCGCCGGCTCGACGACCGTCGGCGACGGCGTCGTCCTCGGCGGGCAGGTCGGCGTGGCGGGGCACCTCCGGATCGGGCACGGTGCGAAGGCGGGAGCCCAGAGCGGGATCGAGGGCGACATCCCCGACGGCGCCACGGTGTTCGGCTCCCCGTCGCTGCCGCACCGGGAGGCCTTCCGGGTCGTCGCGGAGCTCCGGCGGCTGCCCGAGACGGCCCGCGCCGTCCGCGAGCTGCTCGCCCGCGACGGGAAAGAGAAGGACGGCACGAAGTGATGAGCGACCCGAACGGAACCGGCGCCCCGCCGGCCATGGACATCCGCTGGATCCTGAGCGTCCTGCCGCACCGGTACCCTTTCCTCCTCGTCGACCGGATCCTCTCGATCGAGCCGGGAAAGCGGGTGGTCGGCCTGAAGAACGTCTCGGTGAACGAGGAGTTCTTCCAGGGGCACTTCCCGGGAAACCCCGTCATGCCCGGGGTCCTGATCCTCGAGTCGATCGCGCAGGTCGGCGGGTGCCTCGTCTTCGCGTCCGATCCGTCGCTCAAGGGGCGGAAGGCGATGTACCTCGCGGGCGTCGACAAGGCGCGGTTCCGGCGCCCCGTGTTCCCGGGAGACCAGCTGATCCTCTCCGTCGAGGCTCTTTCCGTGCGGAGCTCGTTCATCAAGGTCCGCGGGGAGGCCCGCGTCGACGGCCAGCTGGCGGTCGAGGCGGAGCTGATGTCCGGCCTCGTGGACCTGCCGGAAGGGATGGTGGGCTGATGGCGACTCACCCGACGGCCGTCGTGGCTCCGGACGCGACGATTCACCCGGAGAGCGAGATCGGGCCGTACGCGATCGTCGGCTCCGGCGTGACGATCGGCCGGGGGACCACGGTCGGGGCGCACGCGGTGATCGACGGGCCGACGACGATCGGCGAGGCGAACCGGATCCACGCCCACGCCGCCCTCGGAGGGCCCCCGCAGGACCTGAAGTACAAGGGGGAGCCGACGACGCTCGTCGTCGGGAACCGGAACGTCTTCCGGGAGTTCTCGACGGCCCACCGCGGGACCGTCACGGGCCACGGCACGACGGTCGTCGGGGACGACAACCTCTTCATGGCGTACACGCACGTCGCGCACGACTGCGTCGTGGGGAACCGGACGGTCTTCGCGAACTACGCCGGGCTCGCCGGGCACTGCACGGTGGAGGACGACGTCATCCTCGGCGCGTACTGCGGCGTGAGGCAGTTCATCCGGATCGGGCGGCACGCCTTCCTCGGAGCCTTCACGGCGGTGAACCGGGACGTCCTCCCGTTCTGCTGGACGTCCGGAGACCGCGACGCGCGGGCCTGGAAGGTCAACAGCGTCGGCCTGTCGCGGAAGGGCTATTCCGACGAGCGCGTCAAGGCGCTCCAGAAGGCCTACCGCGCCCTGCACCGGCACCGGCACGACCATCAGGCGCTCCTCGCCGCCCTCGCGGAGCTCGCGTCGTCCTCGGAGGACGTGAGATTCCTCCACGATTTCATCGCGAGCTCGGAGCAGGGAATCCACGGGGCGTAGGTGGACGGGGGGAACCCGGCCCCGGGTTCCCCCCATTCCCCCTTCCGCGGCAGAGAACTCGCCACGGGCTCCTGGCGGCAGGGCCGGTTCCCCTGCGCCTCGCTTCGCTCGGCTACCCCTCCGAGCGGCTGAAATAGACGGGGGGAACCCGCGGCCGGGTTCCCCCGATCCCCCTCCGCGCCTATTCCTCGACGACTTCCGCCTTCTTCGTCTTCGCGTGCTCGGAGATGAGCTTCTCCTGGATGGGGCGCGGGACCTCCTCGTAGTGGTCCATCTCCATCGTGTAGGACCCCCGCCCCTGCGTGATGGAGCGGAGGACCGGCGCGTAGGAGATCATCTCGGCGAGCGGGACCTCGGCCCGGATGACGGCGTCCTCTCCCTCCGTCTCCATGCCGGCGGGGCGGCCGCGCCGGCTGGTCAGGTCGCCCATCAGGTCGCCCATGTACTCCTGCGGCGCCTGGATGGCGACCTTCATGATCGGCTCGAGGATGGTGGGCCGCGCCTTCTCCATGGCGTCCTTGTACGCGAGGGATCCGGCGATCTTGAAGGCCATCTCCGACGAGTCGACGTCGTGGTACTGCCCGTCGTACACCTCGACGCGGAAGTCCACCATCGGGAAGCCCGCCAGGTAGCCCCGCCGCCGCACGTCCTGGATCCCCTTCTCGATGGCCGGGATGAACCCCCGCGGGATGGACCCGCCGAACGTGTCGTCCTCGAACTGGAAGTCGGCGCCGCGCCCGAGCGGCTTGATCCGGATCTTGCAGTCGGCGAACTGCCCGTGGCCGCCCGTCTGCTTCTTGTGGCGCCCGTGCCCCTCGGCGGAGCGGGTGATCGTCTCCCGGTAGGGGACCTTCGGCGGGTGGAGGATGACCTCGACGCCCGACTTCCGCTTCATCCGGGCGACGGCGATCTCGACGTGGAGCTGGCCGGCGCCCGAGAGGAGGAACTGGTGGGTGTCGGCGTCGCGGGAGAAGCGGAGCGACGGGTCCTCCTCGACGAGCTTGTGGATGGCCGCGGAGATCTTGTCCTCGTCTCCCTTGGCCTTCGGCTCGATGGCGAAGGAGATGGCGGGCTCCGCGAAGTCGATGGGGGAGAAGAGGAACGGCTTGTCCTTGCCGGACAGCGAGTCGCCGGTGAGCGTCTCCTTCAGCTTGGCGACGCCGCCGATGTCGCCCGCCGGGACCTCGGGGACCGTCTGCTGCTGCTTGCCCAGCGGCGAGAAGAGGGGGCCGAACCGCTCGACGACCTCGCGCGTGCCGTTCCAGTAGCTCGCGTCCGGCCGGATCGTGCCCGAGACGACGCGAAAGAGCGTCAGCCGGCCGGCGAACGGATCGGAGATCGTCTTGAAGACGAAGGCGGCCGCGGGGCCGGCCGGGTCGACCGCGAGAGCCTCGCTCTTCCCGTCCTTCCCCTTCGCGACGGCCTGGAACGAGTCGGCCGTCGGCAGGAGGTCCACGATCTCGTCGAGGACCTTCTCGACGCCGGTCTCGTGGTTGCCGGCCGCGGTGAAGAGGACCGGCGCGATCCGCCGCTCGCGGATCGCGGCCCGGAGGGCCGGGTGCATCTGCTCCTCGGTCAGGTTCCCCTGGCCGAAGAACAGCTCCATGAGCTTGTCGTCGCCCTCGGCGACCATCTCGACCAGCGCCTCGTGGAGCTGGCTCGCGTCGGCGGCGAACTCCGCCGGGATGGGCCCGGGTGCCGTCTTGCCGGCGTCGTCCGTGAGGTAGCCCTGCATCGAGATGAGGTCGATGACGCCGCGGAACCCCTTCTCCTTGCCGATGGGCGCCTCGGCGGCGATGCAGGTCCGCCCGAACTTCTTCTGCAGCTGGTCCATGACGCGGCCGCCGTCGGCGTTCTCGCGGTCCATCCGGTTGACCACCACGAGGCGCGGAAGGCCGAGCTCGTCGGCCACCTTCCAGGCCTTCTCCGTCTGGACCTGGACGCCCGCCACGGCGTCGACGACGAGGATCACGGCGTCGGCGGCCCGCATGCCGCAGACCATCTCGGAGACGAAGATGCCGTAGCCCGGCGTGTCGATCAGGTTGACCTTCCGCTTCTTCCACTCGAGCGAGGCGACCGCGAGGCCGATGGAGATCTTCCGATCGACCTCCTCGGGGTCGAAATCCGTCGGGGCGCTGCCGTCCTCGACGCGGCCGAAGCGCGGGACGGCGCCCGCCTCGTGAAGGAGGGCGGAGACGAGCGTCGTCTTTCCGACGCCGTTGTGGCCGACGATGGCGACGTTGTGGATGGCCGAGGCCGGGAATACTTTCATTCGGACGTTCCTCTCGATGGCCCGGAGGGGCGAGGCGGGATTATAGGAAGACGCGTCCGGTCGCCGGACCCTTTTTCGCCCGGCGGACTGATAGAATTTTTCGGGGTCATCGGAACGATTCCCGGGCGCCGCCGTCCGGGGGAGGCTGTCTGCCGACCGAAGCGGGATCGCCGTACTCGAGCCTGCCCAAGCGCTTCGGCCGCTACGAGGTGGTCCGCGAGCTGGGGAAGGGCGCGATGGGCGTCGTCTACCTGGGCCGGGACCCGGTCATCGGACGCCTCGTCGCGCTGAAGACCATCCGGGTCGCCGCCGAGGACGACGTCGAGCAGCGGGAGTTCAACGAGCGCTTCCTCCGCGAGGCGCAGGCGGCCGGCACCCTCTCGCACCCCAACATCGTCACCGTCCACGACGTCGGGGAGGAGGACGAGGTCTCCTTCATCGCCATGGAGTACGTGGAGGGGAAGAACCTCAAGCAGGTGATCCGCGACAAGGAGCGGCTCTCCTTCGAGCGGATCGCCGAGATCATCTCCGAGGTGGCCGGCGCCCTCGACTACGCCCACCGGAAGGGGATCGTCCACCGGGACGTCAAGCCGGCCAACATCATCATCACGCCCGACGGCACCGTGAAGATCACGGACTTCGGCATCGCGAAGATCGAGACCTCGAGCCTGACGGAGACGGGGCAGTTCCTCGGGACGCCGAACTACATGTCCCCCGAGCAGGTGACCGGCGAGGCCGTCGACGGCCGGAGCGACCTGTTCTCCCTGGGCGTCGTCCTGTACGAGCTCCTCACCCGGAAGAAGCCGTTCCTGGGGGACAACGTCACGTCGATCTCCTACAAGATCGTCCACGAGGACTTCGCCCCGCTGAAGGCGGCGGACGCGGCGATCCCGAGCGAGTTCGGCCCCATCCTCGCGAAGGCGCTGTCGAAGGATCCGGCCGCGCGGTACCAGCGCGGCGCGGAGTTCTCCCAGGCGCTCTCCGAGGTCCGGGCGCGCCAGGCGGAGGACCAGATGATCCGGGACCTCGGCGAGATGGTCGCCCAGGCCGAGAAGCTCGGGCCCGTCGCGCCGGTGGAGGCCGCGCCCGCCCCGCCGGCCCCGACGCCGCCGCGGCCGGGGGGACCCGAGACGACGGCGCGGATCTCCGCCATGCCGCCTGCGACGCCCGAGGTCA
>DAOMFB010000043.1:0-12308 GCA_035429585.1 Thermoanaerobaculia bacterium | reverse complement strand
CGTGCTGGTGGGCCTCAACCGGCTGGGCGAGGGACTGTGCCTGCCGGGGGTGTCGCTCGTGGGCATCCTCGACGCCGACAAGGAGGGGTTCCTCCGGTCGGAGACGTCGCTCATCCAGACGGCCGGGCGCGCCGCGCGGAACGTGAAGGGCGTCGCGGTCTTCTACGCCGACCAGCTCACCGACTCCATCCGGCGGGCGGTCGCCGAGACGGAGCGGCGCCGGGCGGCCCAGGCGGCCTTCAACGAGGCCAACGGGATCGTCCCCGAGTCGATCGTGAAGGCCGTCGACTCGCCGCTCCTCGCCATGGCGAATCTCGATTACCTCGAGCCGCAGAAGCCGGGAGCGCGGAAGCTGCCGAAGAGCCCGGCGGCGCTGGAGGCGGAGATCGGCGACCTGGAGAAGCAGATGAAGGAGGCCGCCCGGGCCCTGGAGTTCGAGACGGCCGCCTCCCTCCGGGACCGGATCCGGGAGCTGCGGGCCCTGAGGCTCTTCGGGTGAGGGCGCGGCGGGCGGGTTTCCCCTTAGACTCCACGGGGAGAGCTCGATGAAGGTGACGCGCCGGTTCCGGGTCCGGGACAGCGGGGACGGCCTCCGCTACCAGCTGGAGGTGGACGAGGTGCCGGTGGGGGCCAGCGACTTCCTCGGGATCGAGGAGAGCCTTCCTTCGGGCCACGGGGACTCGGTCCTCGACCGGATGATCCGGCAGGGGGTCCAGCGGACCTCGGCCATGGCGTTCCTCTGGCAGCTCGTCGAGGAGCGGAAGAAGCGGGCCCAGGCGGGCGGGGCGCTCTTCGTCTGGGAGCAGAGGTTCGACTGCGACGTCTGACCCGGACCCCCAAAGTAAGATTCAGCCCGTGGGCCCGTAGCTCAGGTGGATAGAGCAACGGTTTCCTAAACCGTGTGCCGCCGGTTCGAGTCCGGCCGGGCCCACCAGCCTCACTCTTTCGGGGCCTTCTCCACCCGGACGTGCGCGACGTGGAGGACCCGGTTCGCGCGGACGGCTGCCGCCGGGCCGAGGGGGAGGAAGTCGTCCTCCTGCCGGGCGACGTACTTCGCGAAGGCGTCCGTCACCTCCGTCACGTCGTCCAACTCGTGGAGCATCCTGAACTCGACCGGCTCGGGGAGCCCGTCGACGGTCAAGCGGAAGGTGTGAAGGAACTGCTGGGACATCGGGTCGTCTCCTGGGAGCTACGTCCTGCCGAAGACCAGCCGGCCCGGTTCCGTCAGCGAGGTGTGCAGCTCGACGGAGCCGTCGAGAGCCAGGATCTCGAGGCGCGTGTTGATGAGGCTCGCGACGTTCTCCGACGGCGTCTTCTTCGTGCCGAAGATCCCGACCCAGGCGTTCTTGCCGCTCGCCTTGGCGACGTAGAGGGCGCGGTCGGCGATCGTCACGACCTGCTCCCAGCTCACGCGCCGGGGAGCCGTCGTCACGAACGGGTAGAAGGCGAAGCCGATGGAGCAGCTCAGGCGAACCGCGGTTCCCTCGCCGAGGTCGAAGACGTGCTCGGCGACGAGCGTCCGGATCCTCTCGGCGAGCGTCTCCGCCACGGCGGGGTTCGCGAACCGTCCGATGACGAGGAATTCGTCTCCGCCCCAGCGGAGGATCGTGTCCGAACGGCGGCAGGCTCGCTCGAGGACGTCCTTCACCTGGAGAAGGACACTGTCGCCCGCGGCGTGGCCGTGCGTGTCGTTGATCGGCTTGAAGCCGTCGAGGTCGACCATGAGGAGGACGAAGTCCGGCCGGGGAATGGACGGGTCCGGGCTTCCGGCCGCGGACGGGTCCCCGTAGTACCGCTCGACGAGGGCGATCTCCTTGTCGATCTCGGAGATCAGGAACCGCCGGTTGTGGAGGCCCGTCAGCGAGTCGGTGAGGCTCGCCTCCTGGAGCCGGTGGATCGCGACGTTCAGGTCCTCGTTCTTTTCGGCCAGCTCCCGCGTGCGCTTCTTGACCTCGGCTTCGAGGATCCGGCCGCGCTCGGCCTCGCGCTCCAGCAGCCGCCGGGCGCGGCGGACGTACCAGGCGATCGCTCCGAGGGCCGCGAGGGCGTAAAGCGTCCAGGCCCACCAGCTCTTCCAGGGGGGCGGCGTGACGACCACCCTCACCGACGCTCCGGTCTCGTTCCAGACCCCGTCGTTGTTCGAGCCCCGGACCCGGAAGACGAACGTCCCGGAGGGGAGGTTCGTGTAGGTCGCGCGGCGGGTCTCGCCCGCGTCGATCCAGTCGCGGTCGAAGCCTTCCAGCCGGTAGCTGTAACGGTTCTTCGCCGGCGCCGCGAAGTCCAGCGCGGCGTACTCGAAGGAGACGACGTAGTCCTTGTAGCCGAGCCGGATCTCCGGGACCTCGGAGACGTCCGTCTCGAAGCGTGTCCGCCGGGTCAGCTTGAGAAAGCCGGTCAGGAGGACCGCGGGGACGTTCTCGTTTCGCCGAACCCGGTCCGGAAAGAAGGCGTTGAAGCCCCCGTTTCCCCCGAAGAGCATCTCGCCGGAGGCGCTCCGGAGGTAGGCCCCGAAGTTGAACTCGTTGCTCTGAAGGCCGTAGGACTGGTCGAAATTCCGGATCGTGTTCCCCACCGGGTCGAAGTTCGAGAGGCCGCGGTTGGTGCTCAGCCAGAGCGTCCCCTTCTGGTCCTCGAGGATCCCGTAGACCGTGTCGTTCGACAGGCCGTCGCGCTCGCCGACGCGCCGGAAGACCGGCCGGTTGGCCTTCCGGTCCGTCACGCTCCAGCCGCTGAGGCCGCCGCCCTGCGTTCCGATCCAGAGGGTTCCGTGCCGGTCCTCGTGGATGCAGAAGATGACGCCGGGGCCCAGACTGTCCGCGCGCGTCGGGTCGTTCTTCGTGCTCGCGAATCCGCCGGACTCCCGGTCGAAACGGTTCAGCCCGCCGCTCTCCGTGCCGACCCAGAGGCCGCCGGTCGAATCCTCGGCGATCACGAGGACCTTGTCGTCGCTCAGGCTGGCCGGGTTCGCCGGGTCGTGCCGGTACCTGACGAAGGTCTTCGTGGCGGGGACGAGGCGGTTCAGGCCGCCGTTGAAGACCCCGACCCAGAGGTTTCCCTTGCCGTCCTGGAAGACCGACGTGACGCCGTTTCCTCCGAGGCTCGCCGGGTCCGCCGGGTCGTGCCGGAATCGTCCGAACGTCCCCCGGGATTCGTCGAAGCGATTGAGGCCCCCCTCGAGGGTGCCGATCCAGAGCGTCCCGTCGCGGTCACGGCAGAGAGACATGACCCGGTCGTCGCTCAGGCTCGCGGGATTCTTCGGATCGTGGCGATGGACTCGGACCGTCCCCTTCGCCCGGTCGAGGACGTTCAGCCCGCTCCAGGTCCCGACGTAGAGGGTCCCTCCCGGACCGTCCGCGAAGGAATTGATCGTGTCGCTGCTCAGCGAGGTCCCGGCCGACGGATCGACGCGGTACAACGCGAAGGCGGCGGACCACGGATTCCACTTGTCGAGGCCGCCGGCCTGGCTGCCGGCCCAGAGGACGCCGCCGCGGTCCTGGTAGAGCGACAGGATCCGGCTGTCGGCCAGGCTCGCCGGGTCGGTCGGCTGGTGGACGTAGCGCGCGAAGCCCGTCTCTCCGGCCCGGCGCTCGTTCAGCCCGCCGTTCGTCCCCACCCAGAGCGTGCCGTCCCGATCCTCGAGGAGGGACCAGACCCGGTCGTGGACGAGGCTCGCGGGGTCGCGCGGGTCGTTCCGAAAGTGAGCGAACGTGCCGCTCTTCGCGTCCATCCGGTCCAGGCCTCTGGAGTACGTGCCGATCCAGAGCGCGCCGTCCCTGGCTTCGAGAAGGCAGCGGACCCGGTCCTCGCCGAGACTCCCGGCCGCCGCGTCGTCGTGCCGGTAGTGGGTGAAGGCTCCGCTCCCCGGATCGAGGCGGCTCAGGCCGCCACCGTCCGATCCGATCCACAGGGCGCCCGCGCGGTCCACGAGGAGGGCCCGGATCCGGTCGCTGCTGAGGCTCCCGGGCTTCGTGGGGTCCTGGAGGAACCGGGTGATCCGCCCGGTCGCCCGGTCGAGCTTGTTCAGGCCGCCGCCGTCCGTCCCGACCCAGAGCACGCCGTCGGGCGTCTCCGCGATCGCCCGCACCCGGTTGCTGCTCAGGCTCGACGGGTTCGCCGGATCGTTCCTGAGGGCCGAAAAGGCGTTCGTTCGAAGGTCGAGCCGCGCGAGGCCGCCGCCGTCCGTTCCGATCCAGAGGATCCCCGCCTTGTCTTCGAAGATCGTCCAGATCGTGTTGCCGGAGAGCGAGCTCGGATTCTGCGGGTCGCTCTTGAAGACGGTGAAGGAGTAGCCGTCGTACCGGTTGAGCCCGTCCTGGGTGCCGAACCAGAGGAAGCCCCGGTGGTCCTGGAAGATGCAGTTCACCGCCCCCTGGGACAGCCCTGCCTCGAGGGAGAGGTTCGTGAAGCGGATGTAGCGGGCCGGGGCGCCTTCGAGGACGGGCGCCGCGAGCAGGGGAGCCGCGGCGAGCAGGGCGAGGGTCCGCGTGAGAGAGGACCTCGCCCGGCCAGCGACGTGCGAGACGTTTCCGTGCGTGGCCAAGCGCTTCCTCCTGATCTCCCGGAGCGCGCGTGCGCCCCCATGCCCGCCGGTTCGGGAGGAATCCTCTGAGAGACTGAAGAGATTATACGGACGCGCTGCCGTCGGTCCGGAGCCCGTGGAGGTGGAGGTACTCCTCGAAGGATTCCGCGGGAAGCGGCCGGGAGAAGAGGAATCCCTGCGCCTGGTCGCACTCCCGCTCGCAGAGGAATCGGAGCTGGGCTTCCGTCTCGACGCCCTCGGCCAGCACGTCCAGCTTGAGGCTCCGCGACATCGAGATGAGAGCGGAGACGATCGCCGCGTCGCCGCTGTCGGGGGCGATCCCCTCGACGAAGGTCCGGTCGATCTTGAGGGCGTCCACGGGAAGGGACTTCAGGTAGCGGAGTGCGGAGTAGCCCATCCCGAAGTCGTCGATCACGAGGCGCACCCCGGCGGCCCGGAGCCTCTGGAGCCGGGACTGGGTCTCGGGGTCGCCCGACAGGAGGCAGCTTTCCGTGATCTCGAGGAGGAGATGCCCCGCCGGGAGGCCAGTCTCGCGCAGGATCGAGAAGACGGTGTCGGGGAAGTCCGGCCGGGCGAGCTGAAGGCTGGAGACGTTGACGGCCGCGGTGAGCGGGGCGAGCCCGGCCCGGCTCCACGTCGCGGCCTGCGCACAGGCCGTCCGGAGGACCCATTCCCCGACGGGGAAGATCAGCCCGCTCTCCTCCGCGACCGGGATGAAGCGGGCCGGGGGGACCTCACCGAGCTCGGGCGACGACCAGCGGAGGAGGGCCTCGAACCCGAAGACCTTCCGGTTCCTGCCGCCGACGAGGGGCTGGTAGTGGAGGGAGAGCTCGCCGCGCTCGAGCGCCCGGTGAAGACAAGTCTCCATCTCGAGCTTCCGGGCGACGAAGGCGTTCAGGGCGTCCGTATAGAAGCGGAAGGAGCCCCGGCCCTGCTTCTTCGCTTCCTTCAGCGCCGTTTCCGCGTGCTGGATCAGGAGACCCGGCTCGCTGCCGTCGGGGGGGCTCACGGCGATCCCGATGCTGAGGCTGACGAAGATCTCGGTCTGCCCCAGGACGTAGGCGTCCGAGGCGGCGTCGAGGATCCGGCGCGCCACGTGGGCGATGCCTTCGGCGTTCTCGACGTCGGAGAGCAGGACGACGAACTCGTCGCCGGAGAGCCGGGCCAGGGACTCGGTCCGCTGGAACGGAGTCACGTGAGCCACGGTGTCGCCCTTCCGGAGAGTCTTCTGCAGCCGCTCGGCCACCTGGACGATCAGCCGGTCGCCCACCTCCGGCCCGTAGGTCTCGTTGATCTCCTCGAAGCGGTCGATGTCGAGGAAGAGCGTCGCCACGAGCCGGCCCGACCGGGCGCTCCGGGCGAGCGTCTGCTCGAGGAGGTGCTGGAGCATCGAGCGGTTCGGAAGGCCCGTGAGCCGGTCCATGTTCGAGAGGTTCCAGATCTGCTCCTCGGCCCGGATCTGGTCGGTCACGTCCTGGAGGATCCCCTTCACCCAGACCGGCTCCCCGTCCTCCCCGAGGTCGAACTCGGCCCAGTGGCGGACGAAGCGGATGCCGCCGCCGTCGGAGCGGCGGATCCGGTGCTCGGCGCCGAACGGGGCGCCCTCCCTCGCGGAGGATTCGATCTCGGCTTCGACGAACGCGCGGTCGTCGGGGTGGACGACGTCGAGGAAGGCCTTCCCGCTCGCCGGGAGGGCCTCGGGCGGGCCGAAGAGCCGACCGGCCTCGGCCGACCATTCCAGGCCCCCCGTCTGCGAGTCGTGGCGCCACGTGGCGAGGCAGGCCACCCGCTCGGCGTCCCGGAGAATCGAATTCGTGAGGCGGAGGCCCCGCCGGGCCCGCTGGATCTCGAGCAGGTGGGGGTGGCGGAGGGGGAGGACGAGCCAGTTGATGGGCCGCGGGGCGAAGTCGGTGGCCCCGGCGTCGTGCGACCGCACCAGCGACTCGTAGTCCTCCGTGTCGGTCGACACGATGATCGGCGTCTCGCGCCCTGCCGGCGTCTCGCGGACCGCCCGGCAGAGGGCGAAGCCGTCCCCGTCCGGCAGGCCGGCGTCCAGGATGAGAAGGTCCGGCATCTCCCTCTCGAGCAGGGCGCGCGTCTCCTCCCCCGAGGAGGCGCGGCGGACGGCGAATCCGGCCTGCTCGAGGTGGCGGCAGGCGGCGAGGAGGCTGGCCGGCTCCCGATCGGCAATCAGGAGGACGGGCCGCGGGCGGACGGCGGGGCGGAAACCCGACGTGGCGGTGGTCGAGAGTCGCCGCGGGGCGGAGGGGATCGGTCCCTGCCGGTCCTCCCGCTCCGCCACCCGCTCGAGCCGGCGGATCGTCCCCACGGCCGCGGTCTACTCCTGATTGACCCAGGAGTTGATGGAGGCCGGCTCCGCTCCGTTGTTGCTCCAGACGTACGCGTTGGACCAGACGTAGCCGTTGGACCAGACGTAGCCGTTGGACCAGACGTACGCGTTGGACCAGACGTAGCCGTTGGACCAGACGTAGCCGTTGGACCAGACGTAGCCGGCCGGGCCGGGATAGGAGCCGTCCCACGAGTAGGCGTCCATCCCGGGGACGTAGTACGCGCCGTTGTTAGCGTACTGGTGGGCCGGGCCGCCGTAGTGCTGCGTTCCGGCGACGTCCTTGTTCACATCGAGGCCCCAGTTGGCGCTGTCGAAACGGGTGCCGTTGAGGGCCTCCCAGGCGTCCACGGCTCCGGCGCCCTGCTGGAAGACCGTGTAGGCGAGAGTCCCGTCGGCGTTCACCCGCGGGTTCGCCGTGCTCATGATCCGGAACTTCACCTGGTCCGGTGTGAGCGTCGGGTACTGCTGGAGGAGGAGCGCCGCGAGGCCGGTCACGACCGCCGCCGCCTGCGACGTCCCCGACATGACGAACTCGGTCTTGTTCTCCTTGACGTACTGGTTGTACTTGGTCGAGAGGACGTCGGACTCCTGCATGATCCCGAGGATGTGTCCGCCCGGCGCCACCACCTCGGGCTTGACGAAACCTTCCGTCGTGGGACCCGTCGAGGAGAAGGAGCAGAGCTTGTCGTCGGTCGGGTCGGCCGGCGTGTACTTGTCCGTGATCGCCCCGACGGTGATGACGTAGGGGTTGTTCCCCGGGACCCCGACCGTCATCGGGTTCGGGCCCGCGTTCCCGGCCGAAGCGACGACGACGATCCCGGCCTGCCAGAGCTTCATGACGGCCTGGTTGATCGGGTCGTCCCAGTAGCGCGACTTCGGCGTCGCCGCGAAGGAGCAGTTGACGACCCGGATCTTCTGGGTGTTCTTCGGGTCGTTGTTGTAGCTGAGAATCCAGTTCAGTCCGTCGAGGACGGCTGCGTAGGTCGCCGAGCCGTCGTCGTTGAAGGCGCGGACCGGGACGACGTCGACGTCCGGGGCGACGCCGAGCCACGTGTTGCTGCCGTCGTCGGCGAGCTGGCTCCCCGCGATGACGCTCGTGACGTGCGTCCCGTGGCCGTACTTGTCGTCGGGGATGTTCCCGACCTTCTTCGTCCGGGCGTCGTACTGGGTCTTGAACCGGTCCTTTCCCCTGGTGTCGTGCTTCTCGGCGTTGTTTCCGGACCACCAGCCCGTGTCGAGCACGGCCACCGTCACGCCGTCGCCTGTGATTCCCCGCGCGTGAAGCCGGTTGGCGCCGATCTCGGTGGGATACCAGCTGTTGGGAAACGACGGCGTCCTCCCGGCGGTCCGGACTTCGGAGTCGCCGAAGACCCGGAGGTTCCCGTACCGGGCTCTCGCCTTGCGGAGCTGCGGCGCGGTGAGCTCGGCGGCGACGCCGTCGATGATCGGCAGGTCGTGAGTGACCCGGCCTCCGACGCTCGTGACGAACGCGGCGGCCTCTTCCGCACTCGCGCCCTGGACGATGTAGGAGGCCGGCGCTCCGCAGAACGGCGATCCGGGGAGGCAGGCCAGTGCCGCGATTGCGGCGGCGAGTGCGATCGGCTTCAGGGCCCTGGTTTTCGCCGGCCCGATGTCTTTTCTCATCGTCGCGCTCCCAACTCCATTCAGAAGTCGGAGGAGTTACAGCAACCCGGGTGCCAGCAAGTTAGAGGAGGCGACTAGGAGAGATCGGCGAGAGGTCGGCGAGCTCTGGATTTCGCTAACGTTCTTATAGTGAAGATCTTAAGTCTTGAATCGCCCCGTTTCAGCTGTCGCCGTCAGGCCTGGCGTCGATCCTACTGGCGCGTCACGGCAGAATTTGTTGCTGCTGCCACAATAAAAACTGCGGCAACCTGCTGTCTTTGAGCAAGAAACGTTGAGTGGCGGCTTCAGGCCGGGAGGTCTTCGACCCGGCGCCGGAAGGTCTGAACCGTCACGCCGAGGACCAGAGAGCCGAGCTGATCGTCTTCCGGGATTCGCTTCCGGATCTCCCCGATCAGGACGTTCTCGGCTCGCTCCAGCCGGTCTTCCGCATCGGGCCTCGGCAGGGCGACGATCCGGGCGACGGCCGCGCGGGCGGGACTCCACTCCGGAGGGCGCGCCCCCTGCCCGAGCTGGATTTCGTTCTTCGCCTTCTGGAGGCGATGGCGGAACGTGGCTTCGGGAAGACCGAGGAGAGCCGCGCCACGCCGCGCGACGCCGTCCGCTGCGGCGTCGGCCTCGAGGACGAGATCCGTCGCCAGGAAGCGGCCGAGCGGGAGAGCCGTCGGCGGCCTGCGGCCGGCGATCGCCTCGACGAGTGTCGAGAGTTCCGTCCGGAGGGCTCCCCACGGGTCCTCCGGCTGAGGAACCGCGGCCGCACGTCGTCTCCGCCGGGACGACGTCTCCTCGCCGGGCTCGCTCTCCGGCGCGGGGGCGGGAGGGGCCGGCAGGACCGCGTCGGCTCCCGCGGGCGAGAGGCCGAGATCGGCCGGCGCCAGCTCCTCGCGAGGACAGAAGATGACGGCCTGCATGATCCGGTGCTGGAGCTCGCGGACGTTTCCCGGCCACGCGTGCCGGAGCAGCGAGACCGTCGCCGCGGGCGAGAGGCGCCGCGCGTCCTTCCGGTAGAGTGTCGAGAAGCTCTCGAGGAAATGCTCGGCGAGGTGGAGGATGTCGTCGGCCCTCTCCCGGAGCGGAGGGACGACGAGGCTGACGACGTTGAGCCGGTGATAGAGATCCTGGCGGAAGCGGCCCGCCGCCGATTCGGCCCCCAGGTCCCGGTTCGTCGCCGCGAGGATGCGCACGTCCACTTTCTTCGGCCGGTTGCTTCCGACGGCGGTCAGCTGCTTCTCCTGGACGAAGCGGAGGAGCTTTCCCTGGACGTCGAGCGGCCGCTCCCCGACCTCGTCGAGGAGGACGGTGCCGCCGTCGGCCTCCGCCAGCCGTCCGATCCGCCGCTGCTGAGCTCCCGTGTACGCGCCGGCCTCGTGCCCGAAGAGCTCGCTGTCGGCGAGCGTCGCCGCGATGGCGCTGCAGTCCACGACGACGAGAGGCTTCTCGCGCCGCGAGCTCAGCTCGTGAAGCGTCCGCGCGAGCAGTTCTTTCCCCGTCCCGCTCTCGCCCGTGATCAGGACCGTGGCGTCCGTCAACGCCACCTGCTGGGTCCGGGCGAGCAGCTCGTGCATCCCGGGGCTCCGATACAGGAGCTGCGACCGGTCCGCGGCCTGGCGGTATCGGGCGAGCTCCTGCTCGAGCCGGGTCCGTTCCTCCTGTTGCCGTTTCTTCGATTCGGCCGTGAGCTGGATCCGCTCGAAGGCGGCGCTGAGCTGCCGGCCGAGACCGCCGAGGAAGGTCGTGTCGGCCATGTCCAGGGGCCGGCCCATCTCCAGAAGGAGCGCGCCCAGACAACGGTCCCGCGAGACGAGCGGCGTGGCGACGAGATGGGGCGGCGCCTCGGCGCCGCGGTCTTCGGCGGGGGCCGGCATCCGTGCTTCCACCGGGCGACCCTGCTTCGAGGCCTCGTCGATCAGGGACGTCTCCGCCGGCGAGAGCGGCGCCGGCTCCAGGACCTGGAGGAGCCCGGGCCGTTCGGCGCCGCGGGAAAGGCCGTAGAGAAACCGGAACTCTCCGGTCCCGGTCCGGACGAAGAGGACGGTGCGATGGGGGGCGAACGCTCCGTCGATCCGCTCGACGATCTGTGTCGCGAGCGACTCGAGGTCGTCGAGCCGCGCCATGATGTTCATGGCGTCCCAGAGAAGCCCCATGTTCCGGTAGTCGATCGCCATCCGGCCCGTGAAGATCCCGCTCAGCCGGTCGAATCCGTCGGCTCGCGATGCCTCGGATCCGGCCTTCCAGGCGGCCACGCGGTCTCCCCCGGAGCGCTTGGCGGCGCTCAGGGCCTGATCGGCGCGGCGGACGAGCTCCTCCGCGCGGGAGATCTCCTCCCCGTCGGGATCGAAGGCGGACACGCCCACGCTGGCCGTGAGGCGCAGCGCGCCCCCGAGAAACGTCTCTTCGTGGACGGAGAGCCGGATCTTCTCGCCGATGGAAGCCGACTCCGTGAGCGCGGCGCCGGGCAGGATGACCGAGAAGGTGACGCCCCCGAACCGCGCGACGCGGTCGGACGCCCGAAGCCCGCCGCGAACCCGCCCGACGAACTCCCGGAGGACCTCGTCCGCCGCCTCGCGCCCGAACCGTTCGTTGACGAGGACGAACGAATCCGGGTTGATCGAGAGGAGGCCGAGGGCGTGCTTTCTCTCCCGGGCGGCCTCGAGCTCGTCCTCGAGCAGGACGTGGAAGGCGGACCGCCCGGGTAGTCCCGAGACGGGATCCCGGAGCATCGACGAGACCTCGGCCTCGTGCTCCGCGAGGCCGCCGCCGAGGTACATGATCCAGTTCCACCAGAGGGACGCCGAGGGGTCGGACGAGCCGGAGGGCCCCAGCTCGGCCAGAAGGCGCTCGAAGGGCCGTCCGGGTCCCGGCGCGAGGCGAAGGCCCAGCCAGCCGGCGCGCGGGAGCTCCGAACCCGGAGCGCGGGCGTCCAGCCGGCGCCGGCCCGAGGCGGACGAACCGGCGTCGCCGGAGACCTCCGACACCCGCCCCGTGAGGAGGTCGATGGGCGGCAGGGCCAGGAGAACGGCGTCCGGGTCGCGGCTCTCGAGGAACCGGGGAAAGGACGCGGGCGGTTCCTCGGCCCTCTCGGCCGCCTTCTCGAACGCCGAGGCCTGGTCCAGGTCGGCCAGCTCGGGCACCCAGGGTTTCTCGCCGGAGTGCAGCAGGACGACCGCCGTGGGGATCCCGCGAGGCGCCGGAATGAAGAGAGACGCCGAGAGCGCCCGGCTCATCTGAAGGACGCCGCGGACGTAGTGCTCGAGGAGCTTCGGCGCGCTGGTCATGGAGCGCCTTATGATGCCGCGTTTCCGCCCGGACGTGTCCGTGGCACGAGGGGCGCGAAGGGCGGAGCGTCGTATCGTGGAGAGAGCGTGATGGACTCCGGCTCGCGGGCGTCCGGTCGGCGCGTCGCTCTGCTCCTCGCCCTCGCGGCGGGGGGGCTCTGCCTGCTCGCGGGAGCGCAGCGCGACTTCTGGGCGCCCGACGAGCCCGACTTCGCCCAGCAGACGCGCGAGATGCTCGAGCGGCGCGACCTCCTGATCCCCTACCAGAACGGCGTCCCGTACTCCGAGAAGCCGCCGCTCTTCTACTGGGCGATGGCGCTGACGACGCCCCTCTCCGGCCTCGACGTCCACCCGGCGACCACGCGTCTCCCGTCGGCTCTCGGCGCGACGGCCATGGTCTTCGGTGCGGCGTGGCTCGCCGGGCGGCGGGGGGGGCGGACGGAGGCGCTCCTCGCGGGCGCGGTGACGGCGACGGCGCCGGTGGTCTTCTGGCAGGGGCAGT
>DAOMFB010000042.1:0-12383 GCA_035429585.1 Thermoanaerobaculia bacterium | reverse complement strand
GTCCGCGCCGGCGCCGAGCTGCTCGTGAAGTCGTCCGGCCTGATGACCCGCTACCGGAACCGCCCCGAGGAGACGGCCGCGTCGATGCACGAGGGGTGGTTCGTCACCGGAGACGTGGCGACGCGGTCGAAGGACGGGTACGTCACCCTCCACGGGAGGAAGTCCGTCGACTTCGTCAAGAGCGGTGGCTACCGGATCTCGACGCGCGAGATCGAGGACGTCCTCTCCGGCCACCCGGGCGTCAAGGAAGTCGCCGTGATCGGTCTTCCGGACCGCGTCTGGGGCCAGCGCGTGGCGGCTGCCGTCATCCCGGCGCCGGGTGCGGCGGCCACGGGTCTCGAGGAGGCGCTGCGGCGCCTCGCCGCCGAAGGCCTCGCCCCCTACAAGCAGCCCCGCGAGATCGTCCTCATGGCGGAGTTCCCGCGCACGCCGCTCGGGAAGGTCCAGAAGAACGCGCTCGCCGCGGGGCTGGCAGTCCGGACGAAAGACGCCGGCTGAGCCCCGCGCCCTTCAGGGGACCGCTGCGAGCGACGCTTTCCGCACGGCCTCGAACTCGTCCCCCGGGTTCCATGCCGGCATCTCCGGGGCGTTCGCCACCCTGAGGCCGAAGTGGAAGAGGAATCGCGTGTCCTCGACGTAGCCGTCGAAGTTCCACGCCGCCGTCAGGGCGTCCGAAGGCTGGTGGTAATTCGTCAGCTCGAAGGCCTCGTGCTGCTCTCTCCCCCACGCCGGGCCCTTCCCGACCACGTCGACGCCCGCGCCGAAGTACGCCGCCGGAATCCCGATCTTCGCGAAGGAGAACTGGTCGGACCGGTAGAAGGAGCCCCGGTCCGGGAAGGGCTCGGGGACGACGACGCGCCCCTGCGCCGCCGCGACGTCGCGCGCCCAGGCGTCCAGGCCCGACTTCCCCATCCCGACCTGGGAGACGTCGCGCGTCCGCCCCCAGATGCTCGCGCCGTCGACGTTGACGTTCGCCGCGATCCGGCCGGCCGGAAGGGGAAGATGGGCGGCGAGGTATCTCGAGCCGAGGAGTCCCTGCTCCTCCCCGGCGACGAAGGCGACGTAGAGCGTCCGCCTCGGGCGCTCGGGCATCGAGGCGATCGCCCGGGCGAGGGCGAGGACGGACGCCACCCCGGAGGCGTTGTCGAGGGCTCCGTGGAAGATCGCGTCGCGCCCGTCCGGTCCGGCGCCGGCCTTCCTCCCGAAGTGGTCGTGGTGGGAGGTGAAGAGGACCGCCTCGCGCGAGAGAGCCGGATCGCTCCCGGGAAGCTTCCCGATCACGTTCCCCGAGACGACGCGCCGGACGGCGTTCGTGAGCGAGAGGGAGAGCGTGACGCCGAGCGGCACCGGCCGGAAGTCCCGCTTCTTCGCCGAGGCGACGAGGGCGTCGAGGTCCCTCCCGCCGAGCGCCGCGAGCCGCTTCGTGGCCTCCTCGGTCATCCACATCCGGACGGGGACGTCGTGCTCACCTTCTCCGGGGAGGGAGAAGTTCTCGTTCCCCCACGAGGTCCGCACGACCTGCCACGGGTAGCCGGCCGACGGGGTCGTGTGGAGGACGATCGCCCCCGCCGCCCCGTGCTTCGCCGCCATCTGGTACTTGTAGTCCCAGCGCCCGTAGTAGAGACGGGTCTGCCCGCGAAAGGGGGCCGGGTCGTCCTCCGGGTCGTTGTGCATGAAGAGGAGGACCTTTCCCCGGAGATCCGCCCCCTTGTAGTCGTCCCACTGGTACTCCGGCGCGACGATGCCGTACCCGACGAAGACGACCTCCTTCCCGTCGATCGAGACCGAGGGGGCCTCCAGCTGCGTCGTGGCGACGACGTCGGTCAGCGGCGCGAACTCCAGCGTCGAGCCGCCCCGGGCGGCCGTCACCGGGCCCGACGGCCTCACCGTCGTCCCGACGAGATCCACCGGCTGGTGGAAGCCGCCTTCCGACGCGCCGGGGAGGAACCCCATCTTCTCCAGCTCCGTCGCCAGGTAGAGCCGGGCCACGGCATCCCCCCGGCTCCCCGGGCCGCGCCCCTCGAGGAGGTCGTCGGCCAGGAACCGGACGGTGCCGCGGAGCTCGTCGGCCCCGATCCGGGCCGCCGCGGCCGTCTCGGCGGGCCCGAACGGCGAAGGGGGCGCCTGGGCCGGCGCGACGGCCGGGACGACGAGACAGAGAGCGGCAGCGACGCGGAAGAGCCTCATGAACCGAGTGTAACCTCCGCGTGATGCCCCTTCCGGCCGCGTTCCTTCTCCGGCTCGTCTTCGCCGTCGCGATCGGAACGCTCGGCCTCCTCGCGCTTCTGCTCGGGCTCGCATGGCGCTTCCGGCCGGCCCTGGCGCTCTACGCCGCCCTCGCTCTCGCGGTCTCGTTCCACCTCGGCCGCCCTCTCGTCCGCTCCCGCCTCCTCGACGGCGCCCCCGACCCGCTGTCGAGGCTCGACGCGCTCTTCGCCTTCCTGATCCCACTCTTCGCCCTCGGCGTCCTCTTCGCCCTCGGGCGGGACCGGCGCCGCCCGGCCCGGAGCGCGGCGCTCCTCTTCGTCGCCACGGGGACGCTCCTTCTCGGCGCCCTCGCCGACGTCGCCATCGCCCGGCAGGTCCTGGTCGTCCGGGTGGCCGTACCCCTCCTCGCCGTCGGCTTCCTCGTCTTCTCGGTCATCCTCCTCGTCGTCCTCGCCGACGACGACAAGCGGCTCCGGGTCGCGGCGACGACCGACCCCCTCACGGGCCTCGCCAACCGCGCCGCCTTCCTCGAGCGGGCGCGCTTCGAGGTCCAGCGCGCGGAGCGCTCCGGCCGGCCCCTGGCCGTCGTCATCCTCGACCTCGACCGGTTCAAGTCCGTCAACGACCGGTTCGGTCACCCGGCCGGCGACAAGGTCCTCGTCGGCGCCGCGAACGCCATCTCCCGGACGATCCGCGGCATCGACCTCGCGGCCCGCTGGGGCGGCGAGGAGTTCGCCGTCCTCCTCGTGGAGGCGGACGAGTCCACCGCGGGCGGCGCGGTCGAGCGGATCCGCGAGGCCGTCGCCGCCGTCGCCCCGCCGCGGGTGCCCGCCTCCGTCACCGTCTCCGCCGGCATCGCGATCCACCACGGCCTCTTCGAGCGGAGCGCCGTCGAGGGACTCCTCCGCCGCGCCGACGCGGCCCTCTACGCCGCCAAGGAGAAGGGGCGGAACCGCGCCGAGTTCGAGTCCGCCCTCGCCGCGGCGCCGTCCACGCCCGCCGACGTCCCCCTGCGGTAGGAGCGCCGGGCCCCGCCGGGAGAGAATTCAGGGATGCCGGACCGGACCCCGCCCCACGGAGCCGGCTTCGTCGACCGGTGGCCGGTCGGACCGCTCGACCTTCGGCTTCTCGCCCTGCTGGCGGGCCTGAAGCTCCTCGTCCACCTCGCGACGGCCAGCCGATACGGCTACTTCCGGGACGAGCTCTACTTCCTCGACTGCGCCCGGCACCTCGACTGGGGTTACGTGGACTGCGCGCCGCTGATCGCCGTCTACGCGAAGGTCGCCCTTCTCCTCGGCGACTCCCTGCCGGTCCTCCGGTCGCTCGCCGCGCTCGCCGGGGCGGGACGGGTGGCGCTCACGATCCTCCTCGCCCGCGAGCTCGGGGGCGGCCGCTTCGCGCAGGCGCTCGCCGGTCTCTGTGTGCTCGCGGCCCCGATCTACCTCGGCATGGACAGCATCCTCACGATGAACGGCTTCGAGTCGCTCTTCTGGATGGGATGCGTCTTCTTCCTGATCCGCATCGTGCGCACCGGAGATTCCCGGCTCTGGCTCCGGTTCGGTCTCCTCGCGGGCCTCGGGCTCGAGAACAAGCACTCGACGCTCCTCTTCGGCGGCGCCGTCCTCGCCGCGCTGCTCCTCACCCCCCAGCGCCGCGAGCTGCGGACGCCCTGGCTCTGGCTGGCCGGAGGGATCGCCCTGCTGATCTTCCTTCCCAACCTCGTCTGGCAGGCCCGGCACGGCTTCCCGACCCTCGAGGACCTCGAGAACGTCCGCCGGTCGGGAAAGAACGTGGTTCTGGGCCCGGCGCCGTTCCTCGGTCAGCAGATCCTTCTCCTCCACCCGCTCCTCCTTCCGATCTGGCTCGCGGGGCTCGCGTCCTTCCTCTTCGGGCGAGGACGCCGGCTGCGCGTTCTCGGCTGGATCTATCTGGTGCTGACGGCGACGATGATCGTCCTCAAGGCGAAGAACTACTACCTCGCGCCGATCTACCCGATGCTCTTCGCGTCCGGGGCCGTGGCGATGGAGGGGTGGCTGGCGCGCCGGGCGTGGAGCCGGGAGCGGCTCTGGCCGAAGGCGGCCCTCGCGGCCCTCGTCCTTGCGGCGGGCGCGGTCCTCGTCCCGGCGATCCTGCCGATCCTGCCGCCGGAGAAGCTCCTCGCGTACCAACGGACGCTCGGCGTCGCGCCGCCGAAGACCGAGGTGAGGCACGACGGGCCGCTGGACCAGCGCCTCGGGGACCAGTTCGGCTGGGAGGAGCTGGTGGCGGAGGTGGCGCGGATCTACTGGTCGCTCCCCGCCGAAGAGCGCGCGTAGAGCGGCATCTTGGCGAGCAACTACGGTGAGGCCGGCGCCGTCCACCCGGTCGAGCAGAACTGGATCTTCATCCGCCCCAACGCGACCGGCGAGGCCGGCGCCCTCAACCAGTTCGGGCCGGCCCTCGGCCTCCCGGCGCCGATCTGCGCCCACCAGAGCCACTACTTCTGGGGCCCGCCGAAGCCGGAGCCCCGGAACCTCATCTGGCTGCAATGGGGCCGGCAGGGCGTCGAGGACCACTGTCGCTCCGTCGAGCAGGTCGGGGAGCATTTCCACCCCTGGGGGATGGCCGAGGAGAACCGCCCGATCTACCTCTGCCGCGACCTCCGCCGCCCGCTCGCCGACTACTGGACCCCCGACTTCAAGCTCTGGAACTGAGACGTCGGCGCGGTCGCGGGCGCTCAGCCCGTCATCGGTAGGGCGAGTGGGGCCGAGCGGAGGAAATCGAAGGACTTCATCTCCGCGCAGGCGGCGTCGAGCTTCGCCTTCGAGACCCTTTCCAGCGTGACGACGAACGGGAGGGCCTCCTTGTCGTCCCACGGGGCCTGGAAGACGGCGTCGATGTTGATGGCGTGCGCGGAGAGCACCTGGCTGATCGCCGCGATGATCCCCGGGCGGTCCTTCACGACGAACCGGAGGCAGAAGGGCGAGACGAACTCCTCCGCCGTCGCGATCGCCGCGCGCGGGAGCGCCTCGAACCCGAAGGTCGGGGCCGGGGGCCGGCCGCCGGCGCGGGCGATCTCGACGAGGTCCGAGAGGACCGCCGTGGCGGTCGGGTCGCCGCCGGCGCCCCGGCCGTGGAAGACGAACGGCCCGCCGGCCTCGCCGACGACCTCGACGGCGTTGAAGGGCCCTTCGACCCGCGCGAGAAGGGACGCGTTGGAAACCAGATGGGTCCGGACCGAGAGGAGCAGCCGGCCGCTCTCCGTCCGGCGCGCCATCGCGATCTGCCGCAGCGTCCGGCCGAGCTGGCGTCCGTAGACGACGTCGCACGGCTCGAGGGACGTGATCCCCTCCCGCGCCACGTCGTCCACCTCCACCTGCTCGCCGAAGGCCAGCCGCGAGAGGAGCGCCAGCTTGTAGGCCGCGTCCCACCCCTCGACGTCGCTCGTCGGGTCGGCCTCCGCGTAGCCGAGCCGCTGCGCCTCTTCGAGGATCGAGAGGTAGCGCCCGCCGCGGGTCGCCATCTCGGTCAGGATGAAGTTGCAGGTCCCGTTGAGGATGCCGCCCACGGAGACGATCCGGTCCCCGGCGAAGCTCTCGCGGAGCGCGCGGAGGATCGGGATCCCGCCGGCCACCGACGCCTCGATCCCGAGGGCGACGCCCCGCTCGGCCGCGCGCCGCGCGAGCCCCTCCCCTTCCCGGGCGAGGAGGAGCTTGTTGGCCGTGACGACGTGCTTCCCGGCGTCGATCGCGGCGCGAAGGAGGCCGCCCGCCGGCTCGGGGCCGCCCAAGAGCTCGACGACGGCGTCGACGCCGGGGTCGCGGACGAGGCTCTCGAGGTCCTCCGTCCAGCGGACGCCCGGCGCCACCCACGCCTCCCTCTTCCGGCCGACCCGCCGGTTTCCGATGGCGACGACGACGAGGTCCAGCCCCTTCTTCTCGCGCCGGTCGGCGGCCCCCTGCTCGATCAGGCGGACGAGGCTCTTCCCGACGGTGCCGAATCCGAGGAGGCCGATCCGGAGCGTCTTCACGGGCCCGGACTCTACGAGACGCGGACGGCCGCGGTCAAAGCCAGCGGACGGCCGGGCGCTTGAGATAGAGTCTCGACTCGGTGGGGAAACCTGAATGGAGTTCAAGCAGTTCTACCTGGGGTGCCTCGCCCATGCCTCGTACCTGATCGGCTCGAAGGGGGAAGCCGCCGTCGTGGATCCCCAGCGCGACGTCGATCTCTACCTCCAGGAGGCGGACGCGAGGGGACTTGAGATCCGCTGGGTTCTCGAGACGCACCTTCATGCGGACTTCGTCAGCGGGCACCGCGAGCTCGCCGCCCGGACCGGCGCGACCATCGTCTTCGGCCGGAGGGCGGGCGCCGCGTTTCCCCACCGCGCCGCCGCCGACGGCGAGGAGATCCGTCTCGGAGACGCCCGCCTCCGGATCCTGGAGACCCCCGGCCACACCCCCGAGAGCATCTCGATCCTCGTCACGGACGCCGCGGTCCCGCACGAGCCCCCGAAGGTCCTGACGGGCGACACGCTCTTCGTCGGCGACGTCGGGCGCCCGGACCTCGCCGGGTCGCGGGGGTTCACGCCCGCGGAGATGGCCGGCATGCTCTACGACAGCCTCCACGCGAAGCTCCTGACCCTGCCCGATGCCGTCGAGGTCTTTCCGGCTCACGGCGCCGGCTCCCTCTGCGGCCGGAACATCTCCCGCGAGACCTCCTCCACGATCGGGGAGCAGCGCCGGTTCAACTACGCCCTCCAGCCGATGTCGAAGGACGCCTTCGTCCGGATGATGACGGCGGACCTGCCGCCCGCGCCGGCGTACTTCTCCCGCGACGCCGAGATGAATCGGGCCGGCGCCGGCCCGCTGTCCGAGCTCCCGCCCCCCGTGCCGCTCCCGCCGCCGGCGTTCGCCTCGCGCATCCGGTCCGGCGCCGTCGTCCTCGACGTCCGACCCGCCATCTCGTTCGGCACCGCGCACGTCCCCGGGTCGCTCAACATCGGCCTCGGCGGGGAGTTCGCCTCCTGGGCCGGAAGCCTCCTCCCGGCCGGGACTCCGATCGTCCTCGTGGCCGAGGACTCGCGAGACGTCGGGGAAGCCGTCCTCCGCCTCGCCCGCGTCGGACTCGAGGGCGTCGACAGCTTCCTCTCGGGAGGGATCCTCGCGTGGGACCGGGCGGGGATGTCCGTCTCGAGGATCCAGCAGATCGCGGTGGACGAGCTGCGTCGTCGGCTCGAGGAGGAGCCCCGGCTCGGGCTCCTCGACGTGCGGCGACCCGGCGAGTACCGCGCCGGCCACGTTCCGTCCGCCGTCAGCGCGCCGCTCGACGGCCTCGCGGGGCTGGCCCCCTCGCTCGATCCGTCCCGCCCCACGGCGGTCATCTGCGCCGGCGGTTACCGCTCGAGCGCGGCGGCGAGCGCCCTCGCGGCCCGCGGCTTCTCGACGCTCTTCAACGTCGTGGGCGGCACCGCGGCCTGGCAGGCCGCCGGCTATCCCGTTGAAGCCGCCTAGCGCGTGAGGGTCCGGGGCCCGCCGGCGTGGGAAACTCCCCGGCCGGATCGGACGATGTCCACAGTCTTCGCCCTCGCTCTCGCCGTCCTCATCGGCCTCTCCCTCGGTCTCCTCGGCGGCGGCGGCTCCATCCTCGCGGTTCCCGTCCTCGTCTACGTCGCGGGCGTCGATCCGCGCGATGCCGTGGGGATGTCGCTCGCGATCGTCGGAGCGACGAGCCTCGTCGCCGGCCTCCTTCACCGCCGGAGCGGGCAGGTGGACGGGCGCCTCGCCGCCGTCTTCGGCGTCCTCGGGATCGGAGGCGCCTGGATCGGAGCGCGTCTGACCCGGGCGCTTCGCCCGGAGCTTCTCCTGACCCTCTTCGCTCTCGTCATGCTCGCGGCGGGCCTTGCGATGCTCCTCCGGCGGCACGCCGACGCGCCCGGCCCGGGGAGACCGGTCCGAGGGCCCCGCCCGCTGGCCCTCGTCCCGGTCGCCCTCGGCCTCGGCGTCCTGACGGGGTTCCTCGGCGTCGGCGGCGGCTTCCTGATCGTCCCCGCCCTCGTCGTCTTCGCCCGCGCGCCGATGAAGATCGCCGTCGGGACGTCGCTCTTCGTCATTGCCGCCAACTCCGCGGCCGGCTGGCTCGCCCACCTCGGGGAGGGAGACCCCCACTCGGCGCTCACGGCCGCCTTCGCGGCCCTCGCCATCCTCGGATCGATCGCGGGAGAGCGCCTCGCCCACCGGAGCCCGCCCGCGGCGCTGCGCCGGGCCTTCGCCCTCCTGATCCTCGCCCTCGGGGCCGCGATCCTCGCGAGCAACCTCCGGGTCCTTCTCTGACGGGAACCTTTCGCGGCGGGTCGGGTCTCACCCTCCGAAAGGAGTCCGCCATGAGCCGTTCCCGCCTCCTCCTCTCCGCCCTCCTCGCCCTCGGCCTCGCCCCCCCTCTCGCCGCGTCCACGGCCGGGGGAGGATTCGGCCTGTCCGTCCTCGTGGACGGCGCCCCGCGCCCGGAGTACGCGGGCCGGGGAGCCGTCTACGTCGAGGCGATCCGGGGGCGCGACTACGCCCTCCGGATCACGAATCCCCTCCCCGTCCGCGTCGCCGTCGCCCTCTCCGTGGACGGGCTGAACACGATCGACGCCCGGCACACCCTCGCGCGGGAGTCGCGGAAGTGGGTCCTCGGCCCGTACGAATCGGTCGTCATCTCCGGATGGCAGGTCTCCGGCGAGACCGCCCGGAAGTTCTTCTTCACCGGAGAGCGGTCGTCCTACGGCGCGCAGCTCGGCCAGACCGAGAACCTCGGCGTGATCGAGGCGGTCTTCTTCCGCGAGAGGGAGCCGTACCGCGAGGCGCGGCAGCGGCCGAACGAGCCGGCGCCGTACGACCGCGGCGCCCCGGCGGCCAAGGGCCAGGCCGAGTCCCGCGCCGGCGCGCCCGAGGCGTCCGCGAAGCTCTCCGACGACTACGCCGCGACCGGCATGGGAGGCCGGACCCGCCACGCGGTCACGGAGGTGGCCCTCGACCTCGAGCCGGCCGCCGTCGCGACGCTCCGGATCCGCTACGAGTTCCGCCCGGCCCTGGAAAAGCTCGGCCTCCTCTCCCGGCCCGACGACCCGCTCGACCGGCGCGAGAGAGGCCGCGGATTCGGCTCCTTCTGCCCCGAGCCCTGAGGCCGGGGGATGGTGCAAACGGATCAGGCGCGGCCGCAACCCTCCCGGGCCCCGGACGTAGTAAGAAGCGTTCGTGAGACCCACGAGAGGAGAGTTCATGCGCCTGATCCGAGCCGTCGCCGTCCTTCTGGCCGCCGTCCTCGCGGCGGCCGTTCCCGCCGCCGCCGCCCCGGACGACATCCTCCCCTTCAAGGCCGTCGAGAAGACCCTCCCGAACGGCCTCAAGGTGATCGTCGTCCCGACGGGCTTCCCGGACATCGTGGCGATCTACATCCCCGTCCGGACGGGCTCCCGGAACGAGGTGGAGCCCGGGAAGTCCGGGTTCGCCCACTTCTTCGAGCACATGATGTTCCGCGGGACGAAGAACGTGACGCCGGAGGCGTACGAGCGCGCCCTGACGAAGTCCGGCGCCCGGTCGAACGCCTACACCACGGACGACTACACCTGCTACCACACGACCCTGGCGAAGGAGGACCTCGAGACGATGCTCCGCCTCGAGGCCGACCGGTTCCAGAACCTGTCGTACCCCGAGGCCGCCTTCAAGACGGAAGCGCGCGCCGTCCTGGGCGAGTACAACAAGAACAGCGCCAGTCCGACCTCGAAGATCTTCGAGGCCCAGCGGGACAAGGCGTTCGACGTCCACACCTACAAGCACACGACGATGGGCTTCCTCAAGGACATCGAGGACATGCCCAACCAGTTCGAGTACTCGAAGCTCTTCTTCGACCGGTGGTACCGCCCCGAGTACACGACCGTCATCGTGGCCGGCGACGTCGACCCGGCCCGCGTCGTCTCCCTCGTCGAGAAGTACTGGGGGGGCTGGAAGCCGGGGACCTTCAAGGCGGAGATCCCGCAGGAGCCGCCGCACGCCGCGGCCCGGTACGCGCACGTCCCCTGGAACACGCCGACGCTCCCGTGGGTGACCGTCGCCTTCCGCGGCCCCGCGTTCTCCGCGACCTCGAAGGAGTTCTCCGCCTTCCGCCTCGTCTACGACCTCGCCTTCGGCCGGACGTCGGACCTCTACAAGAAGCTCGTGGAGCAGGAGCAGAAGGTCGACCAGCTCTCGGCGATGACCCCCGGGAGCGCCGACCCCCCGCTCTTCACGGTGGCGGCGCGCGTCAAGAAGCTGGACGACGCTCTCGCCGTCCGCGACGAGATCCTCCGCACCTTCGCGAGGATCCGGTCGGACCGCTTCCCCGACAAGACCGTGGCGGACGCCCTCTCGAACAACCGCTACGCCCTCGCCCGGACCTTCGACAACACCGACGACATCGCGAGCACCCTGGCGCGCTACGTCCGTTACGAGCGCTCCTACGAGACGCTGAACCAGCTCTATCGCACGGCGGCCACGGTGACCGCGGACGACCTCCTGGCGGCCGCCCGGAAGTACGTGGTGGACGGCGAGATGGTCGTGACGACCCTGTCGAAGGAGCCGATGCCCGCGGCGATGGGGACCCTCCCGGCGCTCGCCGCCTTCGCGGCGCCCGCGGCGCCGACGGACCTCGCGTTCATCACCCAGAGCCCGACGCTTCCGCAGGTGGTCGTGAAGCTCGCGTTCCGCGCCGGATCCGCCGCCGACCCGAAAGGCAAGGAAGGCCTCGCCGCCCTCACGGCCTCGATGATCGCCGGCGCGGGGTCGCGGTCGATGCGGATCGACGAGATCAAGAAGGCCCTCTACCCGGTGGCGGGGAGCTTCGGCGACCAGGTCGACCGGGAGCTGACGACCTTCACGGCCGTCATCCACAAGGACAACTGGCGGACGCTGGCCGACGTCGCCCTTCCGCAGCTCGTCGACCCGGGCTTCCGGGAGGAGGACTTCAGGCGGCTGAAGGACCAGCAGATGAACGCCCTGACCCAGAACCTCCGGAACTTCAACGAGGAGGAGCTGGGCAAGGAGCGGCTCCAGGAGAACCTCTTCGCCGGCACGCCCTACGGGCACCCCGTCCTCGGCACCGTCGCCGGAATCAACGCGATCACGCTCGAGGACGTGAAGGCCTTCGCGAAGAGCGCCTACACCCGGGCGGCGCTGATCGCCGGGATCTCGGGCGCCGCTCCGACGGAGTTCGTGACCCGCCTCCGCGGAGAGCTCGGGAAGCTGCCCGCCGGGCCGGCTCTCCCCGCCCCCGCCGGCGTCGTCGCGAGGGCGCCGAAGGGCCTCGAGGTCGAGATCATCCAGAAGGAGACGCGGGCCACGGCGATCTCCTTCGGCCGGCCGATCGAGGTCACGCGGGCCCACCCGGACTTCGCGGCCCTCTCCGTCGCCAAGGTCTGGCTCGGCGAGCACCGGTCCTCCCAGTCGCACCTCTACCAGCGGATCCGCGAGCTGCGCGGGATGAACTACGGCGACTACGCCTACATCGAGGCCTTCCCCCGCGGCATGTACCAGTTCTTTCCGGACCCGAACATCCCGCGGCGCCAGCAGCTCTTCGAGGTCTGGCTCCGCCCGGTCGTCCCGGAGAACGGGCACATGGCCCTCCGGATCGCCCTCCACGAGCTCGGGAAGCTCATCAAGGACGGCCTGACGCAGGCCGACTTCGAGGCTACCCGCGAGTACCTGATGAAGAACGTCTACCTCCTCACGTCGACGCAGAACGAGCAGCTCGGATACGCCATCGACGGGACCTGGTACGGCATCCCGGAGTTCACCTCCTACATGCGGCAGAAGCTCGCGAAGCTGACGCGCGCCGAGGTCAACGCCGCCATCCGGAAGCACTTCTCGGCCACGGACCTCTCGGTCGTCATCATCACGAAGGACGCGGCCGGCCTCCGGGAGAAGCTCCTGACCGACGCCGTCTCCACGATCAAGTACGACTCGGAGAAGCCGAAGGAGGTCCTCGCGGAGGACAAGGTCATCGGCGCGATGAAGCTCGGCATCAAGCCCGAGAACCTCCGCATCACCCCGGTCGATGAGGTCTTCGCGAAGTAGCGGTTCCCCGGATCCGGGGGGCCGGCCCGCCCGGCCCCCCTCGACCTTTCCGAAAGCTCGGATAAGCTCCCTCCCCCGGATCCCGACGTGAGGGGTTGAAAAGAACCG
>DAOMFB010000041.1:0-12493 GCA_035429585.1 Thermoanaerobaculia bacterium | reverse complement strand
GATTCGTCGCCGGCGTCCTCCTCGTCCTCGCCCGCAGGCCGCGGCGGCGCCCGGCCCCGCGCTTCCGGATCCTCTGAGGCCGTGAGCCGGGAACGCGCCGCCCCGACCGCCGGGACCGTCGTCGCGTGGAGCCTCTACGAGCTGGGGGCGACCGCCTTCGCGATGAACCTCCTCTCGCTCCACTTCCCGCTCGACGTGGCGACGCGCGCCGCGCGCGGGAACGAGAAGTTCTCGGTGACGTTCGGCCTCTCCATGGCGGTCGTGGCGGTCGCGGCCCCCGTCCTCGGCCTCCTCGCGGACCGGTGGGGGAAGCGGCGGTTCCTCGTCCCCTTCGTCCTCGGGGGCGTGGCCGGGACCGCCCTCGTCGCGGCGCCGGCGCCGCTCGCCGTGACGCTCCTCGTCTTCGCCCTCGCGAACGTGGCCTTCCAGTCGGCCTACGTCTTCTACAACGCGATGCTGCCGGACGTGGCCCGCCCCGGGGAGCAGGGGCGCGTCTCCGGCTGGGGGGTCGCGGCCGGCTACGCCGGCTCGCTCCTCGCGATGTTCGTCGCCCTGCCGTTCGTCTCCGGCGAGATCCGGGCCCGGCTTCCCGGCGCGCTTCAGGCGGTCTGCGCCGCGCTGTCGGTGAGTCCCGTTTCGTCGAGCGCAGAGGCGCCCTGGGTCCGGGCCAACGCGTACCTCCCCACCGCCCTCCTCTGGCTCCTGGCGGCCGTTCCTCTCCTCTTCTTCGCGCGGCTGCCGCGAGACGGCCGGGGAGCGGCGGCGTCCCCCTCTTCCTTATCGAAGGACCCCCGGTCGGTCCTCTCTTCGTTCCGCGAGGTGCTCAGAACGATCCGGTCCCTCCCGGCGACGCCGTCGATCCTCTGGTACCTCGTCTCCTCGTTCCTCTACTTCGACGTCATCCACACGGTCCAGATCCAGATGGCGACCTACTCGCGCTTCGCCGTCGGGATGTCGGACGGCGAGGTGCAGGTCTTCCTCCTCCTCTGCACGGCGGTCGCCGTCCTCGGCGGGCTCCTCTACGGGGCGCTCTGCCAGCGGGTCGCGATCCGGACGGCGACGCTCGTCGCGCTCGCGAACTGGGTCGTCGTCTTCGTCCTCGCCCTCGTCGTCCGCGACCACCGCCTCTTCCTCGGCGTCGGCCTCCTCGCCGGCGTCGGCCTCGGCGGCGTGAAGGTCACCTCCCGCCTCGCCCTGATCGAGCTCGTCCCGAAGGAGCGGCTGACGGAGTTCTTCGGCTTCTTCACGCTCGCCGGGGAGGCGGCCTCGGTCCTCGGGCCGCTCCTCTGGGCCGCCGTGCTCGCCCTCTTCCCGGACCGGAGCCCGACCGGCTACCGCGTCGGGCTTCTCGTCCTCCTCCTCGTTCTCCTCGGCGCCGTCGCCGCCCTCCGGAAGGTGTCGTTCCCGGCGCCGCGGTGACGGCGCGCTATCCTCGCCCCACCATGCCCAGCGTCACCGCCCCCGCCGCCGTCGCCGTCCCCCTCCTCGACCTGAAGAAGCAGTACGCCACGATCCGCGAGGAGGTGCGGCGGACGGCCGACGAGGTCTTCGAGAGCCAGTACTTCATCCTCGGGCCCCGCGTGGAGGCCTTCGAGAAGGCCGTCGCCGCCTACGTCGGGACGAAGCACGCGGTCGGGATGTCCTCCGGGACCGACGCGCAGCTCGCCGCGATGATGGCGCTCCGGATCGGGCCCGGAGACGACGTCGTCACCTCCCCGTACACCTTCTTCTCGTCCGCCGGCGCCATCGCGCGCCTCGGCGCCCGGCCGGTCTTCTGCGACATCGACCCGGCCACCTTCAACGTCGACCCGGTGAAGCTCGCGAATGCGATCACCCCGAAGACGAAGGCGATCCAGCCGATCCACCTCTACGGGCAGTGCGCCGACATGGACCCGATCGTCGAGGTGGCGCGGAAGAAGGGGATCCCCGTCATCGAGGACGCCTGCCAGTCGCTCGGCGCGGCGTACCGCGGGAAGAAGGCGGGCTCGATGTCCGCGTTCGGCTGCTTCTCCTTCTTCCCGTCGAAGAACCTCGGCGCCTTCGGGGACGGCGGGATGGTGACGACGGACGACGACGCGACCGCCCAGAGCCTCCGCGCGATGCGGATGCACGGCGAGACGTCGCGCTACTACCACCGGTTCGTCGGCGGGAACTTCCGCCTCGACGCCTTCCAGGCCGCCGTTCTCCACGTGAAGCTGCCGCACCTCGACGGCTGGGCCGAAGGGCGCCGGAAGAACGCGAAGGAGATCGAGGCCCTCTACCTCGAGTACGGCGGCCTGCCGTACGACAAGGGAGGGCTCTCCTTCCCCCGCGAGGCGGCGGGCCGCTTCCACGTCTTCAACCAGTTCGTCGTCCGGGTGGGGAAGGGGCGGCGCGACGCGCTGAAGGAGCGGCTCCAGGAGCGGCAGATCGGGCACGCCATCTACTACCCGGTGCCGCTGCACCTCCAGGAGTGCTTCGCCGACCTCGGCGGGAAGGCCGGAGACTTCCCGGAGTCCGAGAAGGCGGCGAATGAGACGCTCGCCCTCCCGGTCTTCCCGGAGCTGACGGCGGACCAGAAGCGCTTCCTGGCCTTCACGCTGGCCGAATTCTCCCGGCAAGGCTGAAACTCACTGCTCCCAAGTTACTGATAAAAAGTAGTTTGTACCTGATCTATGCGGGGTCTTGACAGATCCTGAGTCGGGCTATAGTTTCTCTTGGCACTCGTCACATCCGACTGCTAACAGCGCTTCGGAGAGACGGGCAGCGACAGCGGAACCCACGGCCCGAGAGGCCGGACCAAACCACCCACGAAGGAGACCGAAATGAAGATTCGTCCCCTCTACGACCGGATCCTGGTGAAGCGCGTGGAGCCCAAGGAGCAGCTCCGCGGCGGCATCATCATCCCCGACACGGCCAAGGAAAAGCCGATGGAGGCCCTCGTGCAGGCCGTCGGCGAAGGGAAGTTCGACGACAACGGCAAGCGGATCCCGCTCGACGTGAAGAAGGGCGACCGGATCCTGATCGGCAAGTACGCCGGCACCGAGATCAAGGTGGACGACGAGGAGCTCCTCATCCTCCGCGAGGACGAGGTTCTGGCCATCGTCGAGACCAAGTAAGCGAGAGGAAGCAAGAAAATGGCTGCCAAGATCATCACGTACGGCGAAGATGCCCGCCAGCAGATCCTCCGGGGCGTCAACAAACTGGCCGACGCGGTCAAGGTGACCCTCGGCCCCAAGGGCCGGAACGTCGTCATCGAGAAGAAGTTCGGCTCGCCCACGATCACGAAGGACGGCGTCACCGTCGCCAAGGAGATCGAGCTCGAGAACCCCCTCGAGAACATGGGCGCCCAGATGGTCCGCGAGGTCGCCTCGAAGACCTCCGACGTCGCCGGCGACGGCACGACGACGGCCACGGTCCTCGCGCAGTCGATCTACCGCGAGGGGATCAAGATGGTCACCGCCGGCCACAACCCGATGGAGGTCAAGCGCGGCATCGACCTGGCGGTGAAGAAGGGCGTCGAGTCGATCGACAAGCTGAAGAAGTCGGTCGACGCGAAGGACATCGCCCACGTCGGCACGATCTCGGCCAACGGGGACACCGAGATCGGCCAGATCATCGCCAAGGCGATGGAGAACGTCGGCAAGGACGGCGTCATCACGGTGGAGGAGGCCAAGGGCCTCGACACGACCCTCGAGGTCGTCGAGGGGATGCAGTTCGACCGCGGCTACCTCTCCCCGTACTTCGTCACGGACGCCGAGCGGATGGAGGCGGTCCTCGAGAACGTCAAGATCCTCATCTACGAGAAGAAGGTCTCCTCGATGAAGGACCTGCTCCCGATCCTCGAGCAGGTGGCCAAGCAGAACCGGCACTTCCTCATCATCTCGGAGGAGGTCGAGGGCGAGGCGCTCGCCACGCTCGTCGTCAACAAGCTCCGCGGCACGCTCCACGTCTGCGCCGTCAAGGCCCCGGGCTTCGGCGACCGCCGCAAGGCGATGCTCGAGGACATCGCGATCCTCACGGGCGGAAAGCTCATCTCCGAGGACCTCGGCATCAAGCTCGAGAACGTGAAGTGGGACGACCTCGGCGAGGCCAAGAAGGTGACGGTCGACAAGGACAACACGACGATCGTGACCGACACGAACGACAAGAAGCGCAAGGAGGCCATCGCGGGCCGCGTGAAGCAGATCCGGGCGCAGATCGAGGAGACCACCTCGGACTACGACCGCGAGAAGCTCCAGGAGCGCCTGGCGAAGCTCGTCGGCGGCGTGGCCGTCATCAAGGTCGGCGCGGCCACCGAGACCGAGATGAAGGAGAAGAAGGCGCGCGTCGAGGACGCCATGCACGCGACGAAGGCGGCCGTCGAGGACGGCATCGTGGCGGGCGGCGGCGTCGCCCTGCTCCGCGCCATGGAAGCCCTCGACAGCCTCAAGCTGAACGGGGACGCGGCCGTGGGCGTCCAGATCGTCCGGCGCGCGCTCGAGGAGCCCGCCCGGCAGATCATCCAGAACGCCGGCCTCGAGGGCTCCGTCATCGTCAAGGACCTCAAGGAAAAGGGCGGCAACGTCGGCTTCAACGCCGCGACGGAGAAGACCGAGGACATGCTGAAGGCCGGCATCATCGACCCAGCCAAGGTCACGAAATCGGCCCTCCAGAACGCCGCGTCCATCGCCGGCCTCATGCTGACGACGGAAGCCCTCGTCTCCGAGATCAAGGAGAAGGAGAAGACCCCTCCGATGCCCGGCGGCGGCGGCATGGGCGGAATGTACTGATCTGACCGCAGGGGGTGCGTGGCCCGCCGGGGCGATCGCCACGCCGGGTTCGCACCCCCCGCTTTCCCCTCTCTTTCCGACGTTCCTGGACTCAGCTCGGCCCGGCGGAACCGCCGGGCCCTTTTCCTTTCAGCGGGAGCGCGCCGCCAGGAGCTCCGCGATCTTCGCGGCCGCCTCGGCGAGGTCGGCGACGACGTGGTCGGGGCCCTCGCCGTCCGGAAAGGTCTGCTTCTCCCCGTACCCGGTCCTCACGAGAAACGTCGTGGCCCCGACGTTCCGTCCGGCGTCCACGTCGTCCTTCTTGTCGCCGACGAAGAAGGAGCGGGAGAGGTCGCCGCCGAGGTCGGCGGCGGCGCGGTCGAGGAGCGTCCGCTGCGGCTTGCGGCAGGTGCAGCCGTCCGTCGGGGCGTGCGGGCAGAAGTAGACGGCGTCGAGCGTCGTCCCCTCGGCCGCGAGGAGATCGAGGAGCCGCGCGTTCACCCGCTGGACGTCCTCGCGCGTCAGGAACCCCCGGCCGATCCCGGACTGGTTCGAGATCACGACGGCTCTGAGGCCGAGAGCGCGGAGCGTCCGGATCGCCGCCGCCGCCCCGGGGATCAGCTCGACGTCGTCCGGGTCCTTCGGGAAGCCCTTCTCCACGATGATCGTCCCGTCGCGGTCGAGGAGGAGGAGGGGAGAGGACGTCGCGCTCATCTCGGGTCGCGGCATCTTAGCGACCTCGCGACCCGAGCGCCCGGGCGGCGCGCTCCCGTAGAATCGTTCTGCTTGAGCGCGAGCGAGCTCCCGCGGTCCCGCCCGAATCCGATCGGGCTGGTGGGTGCCCTCCTCGCCGTCCTCGCGCCGCTCGCGCTGGTCGCCTATCTCGGAGCGGGCTCCGCCTCCCTCTGGCTCGACGAGATCACCTACTACCGTCTGCAGGGCGATCTCGCGTTCCGGGCCGCCGAGATCGGCCGCCCCGGATCCACCGTCGCTCCCTACTTTTCCAACTTCTTCTTCTGCGACGTCCAGCGGGCCTTTCAGGCGCCGCTCGTCGCTCTGGGCCTGATTCGTCCGCTGGAGGACCCCGAGCTTCTGGTCCGCGCGCTTCCGCTGGCCTCCTTCGCGGCGACGGCGCTCCTGATCGTCCTCTGGCGGCTCCGCCGGGAGGGCGATCTCCTGACCTCGCTGCTCGGCGGCCTGCTCTTCGCGGCGGCCCCGATTTTTCTCTTCTACGCCTTCGAAGGGCGCGTCTATGCGTTCGTCTCGTTTCTCGCCGTCGCGCTGCTGATCCTCCTGGAGCGGGTGTCGCGGTCGGGCCGCGCCGGCAGCCTCGCGCTCGTCGCCGTCCTGAGCGTCATCGTGGCCCGGCTGCACCTCTGGACGCTCTGCCTCTTCGCTTCGCTCCTCGTCTGGGGAGCAATCGAGGCCTTGCGGAGGCGCCGGACCACGCCGGCCCTCCGGGCCGTCCTGGCCTCGAGCCTCCCCGGCCTCGGCGCCGTCGGCCTCGAGTACGCGTACATGAGAGCGACGCAGCCCTCCGACCCTCTCTTCCGCCTCTTCGAGAGGCAGCCGCTCCTCCGGACGCTCGAGCAGACGGTGCTGTCGATCTTCTCGGGTCCCGGGCAGGTTCAGCACGCCTTCGTGAGCCTGCAGAGCGCCCTCTTCGTGATGCTCTGCATCACGCTCCTCGGCGTGCTCTCGGTGGCGACCATCCGGGCCTCGCGGAGCCCGGGTGTTTTCGGGGCGGCGGACGCCGCCGCCGTGTCCATGGGAGCCATTGCCGTCTCGGTGGCCCTCGCCGTCGGATTCGGGTACTTCGTCCACGGCCGCTACCAGGTCCCGCTGTTCGCGGCGCTCTTCTATGCGGTGGCACGGGGCCTGACCACGCGGCGCGAGCGCCTCCTGGCCCTCCTCCTCGTGGTCGCGGAGTTCGTCCTCCTGCCGCAGACGGCCTCCGCGGTCCGCGCGAAATCGAACAATGGAGAGATCGCGGGGCTGGTCCTCGAGAAGAGCGGCCGTTCTTCGACCGCGGTGATCGTCCAGCATGGCGTGATCTCGGGATATCCGGCGCCTCATCACACGATTGGACTCGACTTCTACCTGAACGACCTCCATCCGAGCCGGACACCCGTCCCGATCTACGAGCTTCCGGACCTTCGGCCGACGAACGGGGATCACGGCACGTACCGTTACTTCAACGGCGGGGAGCGGCTTCTCGCCCGGACGCTGGAGATTCCGGTCGAGAGGTTCCGGGCCTGGGCGGCGGAGGAGGGGCGGCCGGAGGTCTGGGTCGTGCGGCCTCTCTGGCCCGTCGAGCAGTCTCGACAGCAGGTTTCCGCCTTCCTCGAGGGGCTGGTCCGCCACGGGGGCTACACGGTCGCGGGACGATATGTCGCGCCGGGCTATCCGCAGGCCGAGGTGATCCACCTCGTCCGGGCGGGGCACGGCTAATATCGGGCGCAACTCCATGTCCCGCTCCGGACCGCTCCGTTTTCGTGCCGTCGCAGCGGAGCTTCTCTGCGTCGCTGCGGTGCTGGCGCCCCTGGCAGCTGCTCTCGCGAGCGATCTGACACACGCCTCCCTCTGGCTGGACGAGATCACCTACCACTACCTCGAGAACGACATGGCGCTGCGCGCCGCCGAGCTCGGGCGGCCCGGATCGGCCGTGGCGCCACACCTCGGCATCTTCTTCTTCTGCGACGTACAGCGTCTCCTTCACGCGCTCGTCCGCCCCCTCGGGCTGACGCTGTCGGGAGATCCGGAGCTGTACCTGCGGTTCTCCTCGATCGCGTCGTACGTCGTCGCGGCGCTGGCGCTCTACGCCTACCTTCGGCGTCGCCTGCCGAAGCGAATCGACGCCCTGATCGGCGCCGCCGCGTTCAGCTCGACTCCCATCTTCCTCCACTACGCCTTCGAGGCGAGGGTCTACGGGCTGACGACGATGCTGGTCGTCCTGCTCGTGATCGCCCTGGACGAGGCGTCGACCCGGCCGACCGGCGCGCGCATCGCGGTCGTGGTGGTCCTCGGCCTCGTCACCGCGCATTCGCATCTCTGGACGCTCTGTCTCTTCGGCGGACTGCTCCTCGTGGCCGCGGCGCAGGTCTGCCGGGAACGGCGCCTCACGCCCTGGGCCGTCGCCGCGGGGGCCGCCTCCCTGCCGGCCCTGGCCCTGACCGGCGCCCAGATTCTGTACATGAGGGCGACCGATCCGGGAGCGCCTCTGTTCCCGCCGTTCCACCGCCAGCGGGGGCTGATCACGCTCTACCAGCTCGACCTGTCGAACTTCCTCGGGGTCCAGCAGACACAGTTCATTCTCCACTCGGAGATGAAGCTCATCGTCGTCGCACACGTCGCGGGGTTCGCCCTTCTGGCGCTCGCGTGGCTCTCGGTGCGAAGCCGAAGCCGGACGGAGTACGGGATCCGGAGCTCGGACTGGATCAACGCGGCCGTTCTGTCGCTCTTCTTCTGCTGGCTCCTTGCCGTGGGGTACGGTTACTACACGCACGCGCGATACCACGTGCCTCTGATGGCCGCCTTCTTCTTCGCGACCGCCCTCGACCCCTCGAGGCCGAAGCGAATCGTTTACGGCCTCATCATCGCGTGCAACGTGGGGCTGCTTCCGTCGACGCTCGAGGCGATCCGCGGCAAGGGGAACGTGAAGGAGGTGGCCGAGGTCATCCGGGCGACGGGAGGTCGAGACCTTTCGGTCGTCTGCCAGCACGTCGTATCCGGAGGGTTCCCTCTGCCGCTTCAGGCGATCGGCCTCGATTTCTACTTGAATGTGCTCCATCCGGACGAGCCGCCGGTCCGGATCTACGAGAAGCCGGGCCTCGTCCAGACGAACGGCCGACGCGGCGTCTACGATCTCTTCGCGGGCGGTTCTCCCGTGCTGGCGCCCTATCTTCGGTCAGAGCCGGAGCTCTGGAGGAGCAAGCGCGACGTGATCGGCCCCCACTTCTTCTCTCTGGAACAGGTCTGGAACCTCGCGGAGGGCAATCGACAGAACCAGGACTTCGCGCGTGTGATGCTGGAGCGGGGGGATCTCGAGGTGGCGGCGAAGTACTACGTCCCCGGCTTTCCTCGGACGCTTCTCGTCGAGGTGCGCCGGAAGGCGAGTCCCTGACCGGGCGTCGTCAGCCGGTCTCCACGGCCCGGATCCGGTGGTGGGCGAGGAGGCGGGCGAGGACGCGGAAGCGGCTCCCTTCCAGATTCGGGTGACGGCGGAGGGCCGGCTCCATCTCCTCGGCCCATCCGGTCCCGCCGAAGAACGGATAGCGCCCCGGACCGTAGAGAAAGGGCTCGACCGTCTCCGCCGAGGGCGGCGCCGCGGGACCCCGCCGGAAGCGCCGGCCGAAGGGAAGGCGGCTGAGGGTTCCCGTCAGGAGGGTTTCGCCGGTCTCGACGAAGAGATCGGGCCACCAGGGACAGTCGACGTACGCGTCTCCCACGATCGTTCCGTACCGCGTCAGCTCCGGCTCGAGGACGCCGGGCTTCGTGGAGGGGTGGTCGAACAGCTCGATCGGGCGGGGACCCGGCTGGGCCAGCCGAAGCGTCTTCCGGACGAGGACGCCGTACGAAGCCGGGTGCGTCACGGAGACGAGAAGGCGCCGCCCGGCGCGCCGGGCGGCCTCGCCGAGGTAGCCCTTCCAGTCGGGCACGGACGGGAGTGCGTTGTAGGTCAGGACGACGTCCCAGCGGCCGTCCGGCCAGTCGGACGCGACGCGAACCTCGAGGCGGTCCTCGACGCCGACGGTGCGGTAGACGCCCCGGACGACGTCGGCGGCCTCGGAGTCCGGGACGACGACGGTGACGCGGGCCCCGCCGACCGCGGCCGGAAGCAGGTGAAGGCCGGGGATCCCGGCCATCCCGTCGACCGGCCCTTCGAGCGCCGTCGAGGTTCCGAGCGGCGCGAGCCACTTCGTCAGGAGCGCGTAGACGGCCCAGCGCTCGTAGGCCGTCCCGAGCCCCACGTCGCGGCGGGCCGGCGGCGGGAGCGGGACCATTCCTTCCGGCGCGTTCATGCGGGCGCCCCGGCGACGGCGGCCGCCGTCCGGCGGAGCCCTTCTTCGTAGGAAGTCGGCGGCTCCCAGCCGAGCAGGGAGCGCATCCGGTCGATCCGGTAGGCGCGGTCCACCGTCACCGTCTGGAGTTTCTCCCGTGTCACGGGGGGTTCGCCGCCCGGGAAGCGGAGTCCCATCCTTTCGAGGGTTTCGAAGGCGACGCCCGCGGCCACCGCGACGGGGAGCGGGACGTGGAGGGAGGGAACGGGCCGCCCGGCGATCTCCCCGACGAGGCTCGAGAGGCGGAGGATGGAGATCGGCTCGCGGTACGTGCAGATGAACTCGGCTCCGTCGAGGCCCGGGCGGAGCGCCGTCTCGGCGATGGCGAAGGCGAGGTCCTCCGCGTAGACGAGCTGGACCCGGCTCTCTCCGCTCCCGACGACTCGGTACCGGCCGGCCTTCACGAGGCGGAAGAGCTTGTCGATCATCCCGTTCGTGTCCCTCGGGCCGTACGTGATCGAGGGACGGACGATGGCGTACGGCAGGCCGGACGTCCGGACCATCTGCTCGGTCGCCACCTTGCTGCGCCCGTACGGTCCCACGGGAGCGAACGGGCGGGTCTCGTCGATCGGCAGCTCCTTCGGCCAGCCGAAGACGGCGATGGAGGAGACGTCCACGAAGCGACCCGTCCGACCGCGCGCTCCTTCGAGCAGCCGCTCCGTGAGCGCGACGTTCTGGCGCCCGTACTCATCGGGCGGGACGCCGTGCCGGTGGCGGACGGCCGCGACGTGAACGAGCGCGGCGGACGGCTCGCCCCGACGCTCCCACTCGTCGAAGCTCTGCCAGGCGACGCCGGGGATCCCCGCGGGCTCCGACGGCCGCCGATGAAGGGCGGTCACGGGGACGCCCCGGCGCGCCAGCTCGCGCGCCACGTGCCCTCCGATGAAGCCGGTCGCCCCGGTCAGGACGACGGTCACGCTCGAAGGTCCTTCTGGACGCGGCGTCGGAGAACGAGCCGGTCGTAGAGGCCGGGGAAGATCCGGTCCGCGAGGTCGATCGACCGCTCGCGCCATCCGAGCACGCGGGCCCGGCGCGACCCCTCGAGAAGGTCGCAGAGGGCCGCGGCGGCCTCTTCGGGCGTGGCGCCGTAGGCGCTCTCCGGGGCCGTCACCCCGTGCCACCGTGCATGCTCCCGGAAGGCGGTCCGGATGAGGCCGGGGCACGCCGGGATGAGCCGGATCGACGGAGAGACCTCCAGCTGCAGCGCGTCCAGGAAACGCACGGCGGCCGCCTTCGACGCGCCGTAGAACGCCTCGAATGGGACGGCTCGGAGCCCCGCGATGGAGAGGACGGCGAGGAAGCAGCCGGGCACGCCGTCCCGCTCCCACCGGGCCGCAGCGGCACGCGCCGACGCGGCGAGGGGCCAGAAGTTCACGTCGAACGTCGCGCGGGCCTCGTCGAGCGGAATCGACGCGGTGCGGCCGAAGGCGGCCGTCCCCGCCGCGTAGACGACCGCGTCGAGAGGCCCGCCGGCGGCGACCCGGTCGAAGAGGGCCGCCCAGTCGGCTCCGGCGAGTTCGACGGGGTGAAAGGCGTCGACGAGGCCGTCGTCGGGGGTCGTCCGCCCGGCGCCCGAGACGCGCGCTCCGCGGCGGCGGAGTTCGCGCGCGACCGCGCTCCCGACACCGCCGTGCGGCGCGATGACGAGAGCATGGCGGACCGTCACGACGCTGCCTCCATGCCTCGAATCAGCCGTTCCCATGTCCGCTCGCGCGAGAAGCGCGACGGATCGATGCCGAGCCGGCGGAAGGTCTCATGGGGCTCGTACACGGTGTCGAGGGCGAGGATACCGAGGATTTCCCCCCATGTTCTCAGGTCGAGCTGCGGCGAGGTCGCTCTGGGAAAGAGGCGCAGGACAGCCCCGCCGAGGCCGGCCGGGAACGGAATCGCGACGCGGGGCCGATGGACCTCGCGGATCGCGGCGGCGATTTCGGCGCTCGTGACCACGAACGGGTCCGCCACGACGAGCGGCGGCTCGATCGGCTCTCCGGCGCGCGCGATCCGCTCGATCGCCTCGACGAGGAGCGGAAACGAGCAGAGGTGATGCCGGTGCCCGGCGGGTACGAGGCGAAGGAGGAGCCCCTTCCGGCCGAGCGTCAAGAGCGTTCCGATCATTCCGTCGGGCTCCGGGCCGTAGAGGACGGCCGGCCGGACGACGACGATCTTCAGGCCGTGCGCGGCCGCCGCGGCGCGCGCCACCTCCTCGGCCTCCCTCTTGGCGAGCGCGTAGGCCGGACACCCGAACGTCTCGGGGCGTCCGGCGGGATCGGCGCCGAGCGCGCGGGCCGGATCCTTCCCGAGAACGGAGGCGCTCGAGATCTGGACGAGCATCGTCCCGGGTGCCAGGCGGGGGATGAGCCGCGCCACCGCGCCGGCGTGTGATTCGCGGTAGTCGGCGGAAGCGAGGCCGGGCCGCACGCGGAAGCCGGCGGCGTTGACCACGACCGTCGCCGATCGGAGAAGTTCGTCGGCCGCGCCGATCGAGGTCTCCCCGGGGCGGGGATCGCGGTAGACGACGCGCCCGGCCCCGAGCGCCGCCGCGAGGGCGCTGCCGACGGTCCCGTCGGCGCCGACGACGGCAATCACGGCTTCACCTCGGCCCTTCGGGGCAGCATCTCACCCACGGCCGAGACCGAGAGGCCGCCGGCGACGAAGACCAGCAGGAGCCAGACGGCGTGGTAGAGGAGAGCCGCGGCGGCGGTC
>DAOMFB010000040.1:0-12505 GCA_035429585.1 Thermoanaerobaculia bacterium | reverse complement strand
AATCCCCTGCTGATTCCCGAAACCGGCGGATGGGGCGCCTTCGCCCGCTACATGTTCTACGCTCTCGCCGACTACGACGCCATCGCCTTCGCCCCGTTCGGCATCGATCGCATGAGCGGCGCGGTTCCCGACGGAATCCCCGGCGTCGCCGCCGGCACCAGCCTGATGGATCTCGTCCGCCCGCTGCTGGATAACTACCGCGTCCTCCGGCCCGCCCTCCCGCTGGAGGTGATCCTGGACGAGGACGGCGGCGCGTCCCGCCTCCCTCGCCCCGTCTCCCTCCGGATGCTGGCGAACGAAACGGCCAAAGGGATGCCCGAGATCGCGGGCGCCGTCCGCGTCGCCTCGGGGCCCTGGCACCTCGAGGAAGCGTGGTGGACCGGCGAGGGGGTGGCCCGCGACTACTGGGACGTCGAGCTTGCCGCCGGCCCCTTGTGCCGCATCTACCGCGACACGAAGAGCGGCGACTGGTTCGCCGACGGCGTCTACGACTAGGCCACGAAGGAAACAAGGGGACAATCGAGACCGTATCTCAACGAGAAGCCCCCCAGGGAACGGAAAGGAGACGTCCATGACAGCAGCCACGAAACCCGCCCCCATCCCCCCCGGCGCCGAGGGGGCCACGCCGTACCTCTACATCCGCGGCGCCGCGAAGGCGCTCGACTTCTACAAGAAGGCCTTCGGAGCAAAGGAGGAGATGCGGATGGACGGCCCGAACGGGACGGTCGGCCACGCCGAGATCGCCATCGGCAAGGCGCACGTCATGCTGGCCGACGAGAACACGGCCATGAACGCCCTCTCCCCCGACGCCCTCGGCGGGACGAGCGCCTCCTTCTACGTCTACGTCGAGGACGTGGACGCCTTCTTCAAGAGGGCCGTCGAGGCCGGCGCCACCGTTCTCAAGCCCGTCGCGAACCAGTTCTACGGCGACCGGAGCTGCTTCCTGAAGGACCCCTTCGGCCACCAGTGGGGATTCGCCACCCACGTCGAGGACGTCTCCCCCGAGGAGATGCAGCGCCGCGCGGCGGCGATGGCGAAGGGGTGAGGCCGCCATGACGCGCGTCACCGGCATCGGCGGAATCTTCTTCAAGGCGAAAGACCCGGAGGCCCTCAAGGCGTGGTACGCGAAGCACCTCGGCTTCGACCTCGAGCCGTGGGGGGGCGCCATCTTCAAGTGGCACACCCCGGAGCGGCCCGAGCCGGACGGGCTGACCGTCTGGTGCCTCTTCCCGGCGACGTCGAATCACTTCGCCCCGAGCACGGCCCCCTTCATGCTCAATTACCGCGTCGCGGACCTCGCCGCCCTCCTCGAGGCCCTGAAGGACGAAGGGTGCGACGTCGACCCGAAGACCCAGGAGTCGGAGGAAGGAAAGTTCGGCTGGGTCATGGACCCCGAAGGCAACCGGATCGAGCTCTGGGAGCCGCCGAAGGGGGCGATGCCGGGATAGCGGATCGGCCTCGCTCTCGTGTGCAGTCTCCTCGGGGACTGCCTCTCGTGGTCCTGCCACTGCCGTCGGGCCGAACCGACGCCCAACCCCGCGTTGCAGTGGACTCGCTGCGCCCGCCGCTGAACGCGATATCGTTAGGCCGCGCGACGTAACAGATAGGCTTCTGGGATGCCACAGGGCATGACGTTAGCTGAGCTCCTAATACTGGCTGGGTGGCTTGGAGCTCCCGCCTTTCTGGTCGCAGGCGTCGCACAGGGCCTGTACTTAAGGAGCGCACGGTCTTTTCGCTGGTCTCAAGTCGCGATGGTAGTTTCCCCAAGCACAGGACTTAGTGTCGTCCTTTCAGTTCTAGTGTGGGTTTCGATCGGTCCACTCAACGTCCCGGAGCGAGTCCTCGCACCCTTCAACATCTTCTTCCTTCCGTCACTGCTGGCGGTGGCGATCGTCTTTCCACTCGTGGCATGGGCAGGTGTGAAGCGGAGTTCACGTGCGGCCTAACCCCGCGTTTCAGCGGACTCGCTCCGCTCGCTCGCCGCTGAACGCGATATCGTTAGGCGGCGTCAGACTTCCATCAACACAGAGAGAAGCCACATGAAGGCTGCGGTCATCCTCATCAACCTCGCCCTCTCGCTCTTCACCGCGTTCGTCCTCATCACCGACGGCGCGCCCACCGATCCGCTCTCTATCGCGCTGTCGCTGCTGCTCCTGCTCATCCCCCTCTTCACGGCGTTCGCCCTTGGCCGTCTTCAATCACACTCGGGTCGGCATGCGCTTCTTCTTCCCCGGTCGGCCCTTCTCTGCAACGCTTTCCTGCTGACGATTTCCTGTTGGCGCGTCGCCACGCAATACCCCTCCCACCCGAAGGAACCAGGCCTCCTCCCCTTCGTGCTCCTTGTGGTCGTGGCGCCTCTATTCAGCGTCGTCGTTCTGTCGCGGCACCTGTATCTCGCACGTCCACGCCCGACGTACTCGTCCTGACCCACGTGGGAACTCCGGGCTTCGACGGCCCGGTTGCTCCTCATGAGAGCGTCATTCCCGGGCCATCGGCCGGTGGCCCGGCCCTCTGACCTTTCGCCGCCGAACCCCGCGTTGCAGTGGACTCGCTGCGCTCGCCCCTGAACGCGATATCGTTAGACGGCGGAGACAGACGATGATTCGATGCAGGCTCCTCGTAGCGCTCGTTTTCTTCGTATTCACGACAACCTCGCGGGCGGAGGTAAATCCGAACCAGTACCCGCCGGCCTCCCTGCAAGGCACTCACAAGGATGAGTGCAAGGAGTTTCGAGAGAACAACTACACGATCGACGGCCGTTTTATCAAGTTAACGGCGCCCGTACTTTATGCCGGCACTATTCGCCCGATATCCGGCCCAGCGCAGGAGTTCGTGAAGGGCTGGGCCAAGGTCTACGGGCAGTCAGCCGAGATCGCTGCCCTTTACACCACAGAGATTCAAGTTCGCGAGGACAAACGTGACTACTGGGTGCCGTTTCAAAAGGGGCTTCTCGAGTCCCTGAGGTCGGAGTTACCGAAGGGCGGTCTCGTCAAGCTCTATCTCGTCTACGGCGGCTGTACCCGATCCGATCCCGTGTTTCTAGCCACTGAGTTCGAGAACCTAATCCCTCCACACTGAGAAACGCCGCCTAACCCCGCGTTGCAGCGGACTCGCTTCGCTTCGCTCGCTCACCGCTGAACGCGATATCGTTGGGCAGCTTCACTCAAGGAGGTCGAAATGGCGTCTGGCGGCATCCGCTCTTCTACTCCCGCCAATGTTCTCCTCGCCCTAGTCTGCCTAGTTCTGGCGGGCTTCCTGCTTTTCATTGGTATAGGCCATCTCGCTCATCCTGACGTGCCTCGCGAATACTCGACTCAGAACACTGCCATCTCGTTGGGCTTCTGCGCACTCGGTCTCGCCGCCCTGCTCGTGGCGTTTTCCATCCTCCGCCGAATGCGCAGCAGAAGGCCCCTGAACGCTGCCTGACCCCGCGTTCCAGCGGACTCGCTTCGCTTCGCTCGCCGCTGAGCTTGATATCGTTAGGCGTCGCACACATCAGGCTACCGGTGACGCATGGCTGTCGATAACCCGACCGTCATCGATGCGGTCGGAACGGAGCGGGAGACAGGTATCGTCGTTCTCACCGTGTCCGATCATCTCGAGTGGGATAGCGATCACCTCATCACGCTGCAAGAGAAGTTGAACGCGTATCTGCACTTCGTGCTCGAGGGCCAGCTGCTTGAAGACTATCCCTCCGCACGTAACCGTAGGGTCCGGATCGAGGTCATTCACAAGTTCGAGCCGCACGCCGAGGCTCTCGAGTTCCTTTCAAAGGCGCGCGTCGCCATTGCCGAGCACGGCATCGAGCTCGCGCACAAGTCACTTCCCAGCGGCTATTGAAATTCAGCGCGCCAACTCCGGCTGCTCCCGGTCGCCGTCGGCGCTCGTCACGGGGAGGCGCCGCCAAACTCCGCGTTGCAGTGGACTCGCTCCGCTCGCTCGCTCCTGAAAGCGGTATCGTTCGCCGTCTAGATGAGAATCTGACCGGTTGAAGGAGGTCCAAATGCAATACGTTGATGGATATGTCTTACCCGTGCCGAAGAAGAATCTCAAGGCCTATCTCCGCATGGCTCGAATGGGGGAAAGAGTCTGGCGGAAACACGGAGCGCTGGACTACAAGGAGTGTGTTGGTGACGACCTCAAGACGAAATGGGGAACGCCGTTTACGCGACTGATGAAGTTGAAAGCCGGCGAGACGGTGGTGTTCTCCTTTATCGTGTTCAAGTCGCGCACGCATCGCGACCGCGTCAATGCAAAGGTCATGAAGGAAATGGCCGGCATGGGAGCGCCGAAGGACATGCCATTCGATGTGAAACGCATGGTCTACGGCGGATTCAAAGCTTCCGTCGGCGGCTAACAACGGCACGCAGCGGACGGCGCTTCGCGCCGCCGCTGATGCTGAACGTCCGCAAGGCGACGACCGGGCTCGAGTCCGCTCGAGGAACTGCTCGCAAGGCGCCACGACCTGCGTCGGGCCCGTCGAGGGGGCATCGCGCCTCGTCATTCGCGCCGTTGCGGATCGCTCTCCCGGGATTCAGGCCGGTGCTGTAAAGTGCCACCCCTGTTCGCCTCGCGGCGACAGGCGTCATCGATGGCCCTCGCGCCCGGCACGGATCTGGGTCCCTACCGCGTTCGCCGGTTCCTCGGCGCCGGCGGGATGGGGGAGGTCTACGAAGGGCGCGACACGCGCCTGAACCGCGCGGTTGCCATCAAGGTCTTGCGCCCGGAGGCCGGGGATTCCCACACCCAGCAGCGCTTCCAGCGCGAGGCCCGGGTGATCGCGGCGCTCAATCACCCGCACATCTGCGCGATTTACGACGTCGGCCGCCATGGCGACGTCGATTTCCTGGTCATGGAGTACTTGGAGGGGAAGACGCTTGCCGAGCGGCTGGCCAGAGGCCCGCTCCCGGTCGATGAGACGCTGCGCCTGGCGATCGAGATCGCCGACGCCCTGGACCGTGCCCACCGCGCGGGCATCGTCCATCGCGATCTCAAGCCGGGCAACATCATCCTGACCGGCGAAGGCGCCAAGCTCCTGGACTTCGGTCTCGCCAAGCACCACATCGAGCGCGGGCCCGTGCAGGAGGCGGCGACCGGCGCTGAGACACGCAGCGGCGGGTTCGCCGGCCCGCTCACCGAGAAGGGCACGATCCTCGGCACGCTACCCTACATGGCGCCCGAGCAGCTCGCGGGGAAGGACGCTGACGCGAGGACGGACATCTTCGCGTTTGGCGACGTTCTTTTCGAGATGCTGACAGGCAAGAAGGCGTTCGCGGGGACGACAAGCGCCGAGCTTGCCGGCGAGATCCTGCACCGCGAGCCGCCGCCCCTGGAGCTTCCCGACGAGAGCGCGGGAGGCGAGCTGGACCATATTGTCCGCCGCTGCCTGGCGAAGAATCCGGAGGACCGGTGGCAGAGTGCGCGCGACCTCCTGCTCGAGCTGAGTTGGGCGGCGACGTCGCGGGAAAAGGGAGCGGAAGACCGGCCCGCGACCTTGCGGGACCGCGGGATCCCACTGAAATGGGCTGTACCCGCTCTGCTCGTTCTGGCCCTTCTAGAGGCCGTGCCGTGGGTTCGACCGCCGCGCCCAACGGACGTCGCCACCGCGCCCCTGCCCGACCCTCCGGTCGTCGTGCTCATGGACTCGCCGCTTCCGGATCGGGTCTACGATCCCCGAACGCTCGCGAACGGCGGCACGAACGCAGACGACATCACCGACATCCTGCGGGATCTGAAGGTCGTCCTGCACAAGGAGACGACGAGCGCCGCCTGGCACCGCGAGGACCAGGTGGTCAAGCAGCGGCCCCGGCTGGTGGTGGCGCACCTTTCGAGCCTCAGAGATTCGGGAGGCCAGCCGGAGGACTCGCGGGTCTATGAGCTCCTGCGCCAGGCTGCCTGGGATCGATTCCGCACGTTCCTGGCCTACGTGGCGAGCGCGGAGCCACAGACCCGGTTTCTGATCTATTCGCGCGGCTTCGAGACCCCCGAAGAGCGGAGCGATTTCATCCTCCAGCTCGAGCAACGATTTCCCGTGCTCCGTGGGCGCGTGTTCATGATGCACGTGCCGGGCGACGACCGCGCGACGTTCCGTGACCCGGCCACGGCGGCTGCCCTCAAGCGGCAGGTGGCCGCCATGTTGGCCGAAGACTGGCCGGCGGAGCGAGCGCCAGCGGCGCAATCGCCTGCCGCCAGGTAGAGATGGCCGGCTCCTCACCCCCCGATGGTCCAAGCCTACCGCTGAGACCTGCACTGGCATGAGGCGACCGGCATCGGACGCCAGGTAATCAAGGCCAAGCGGATCATCGCGTCGCGGGGTGCCGGTGCGGCGCTTCGTCAGCTGCTTCAGGGTGGGTGGCTACGCTGCCCTGCTCGACGTCGAGGATATTCACCGGGCTCCCGGCACGCAGGCACGCGGCCTTGCAGACCATCTTTGCGTTGTGCACGAGTCGGGCGAGGAGGACGCGTACCCGAGCATCCTGATTGGGCCACTCACGCCATCCGCCCGGGCTCATCGCGGGCCGGGTCCCACGGCGCCTGCTGCCCAACCCCGCGTTGCTGCGGGCTCGGAGGTAGCTCCGGTGTCGTTGACACTCTGGGCTATCCAGAGAGGTCACGATGGCAAGCGCCGGACCCCGAAGAGTCAGGGATACAGCCCGGAGCTCAGGTTACGTGCGGTCCGGCTGAGCCGACTCTCCGGCGTCCGGGTCCGGGACATGGCCGACGCCCTCGACATCCATCCCTTCATGCTCCCGCGCCGGCGCTCCGTGTGAGGAAGAGCTCGTCCAGCTGCTCGAACGCCTCGCCAAAGCCACTGGTGCTCCCGGAGGCGATGGCATTGTCGAGAGCCTCCTTCGAGGGATAGACGTCCTGCATGACGACCAGGGTCCTGGGACCTCGTTCTTCGAAGGTCACCGTGGTGACGGCTCCGCCCTCGCCCCCTTCGTCATTCGTCCAGACGAGTCGGGAGCCCGGCGTCACTTCGACGTACTTACCGAAGAAGGCCATCGGCTGCTCCGCGGCGGGGTGGCCGAACACGAAACGATAGGTGCCCCCCGTACGGACGTCGGCCTCGCAGGAGATGAAGGACGCCCCACACGACTTCGGCACCCACCACCGCCTGAGCAGCTCGGGCCGGGTCCAGGCCTCGAATACGACGCGCGCCGGGGCATCGAAGGTCCGCGTGACGACGAGCTCACGCTCGGACTTCCGTTCCGCCGTCGTGCGGTTCTTCTCCGGGACGAGTTCACTCTTTCCTGTTGCGTCCATCACTTCTCTCCTTCAGTTTCATTTCCTCGACGACCTTGTCCAACTCGTCGAAGCGTGAATCCCAGAGCTGGCGGTACCGCTCGATCCATGCCGTCTCTTCCTCCAATCGGCGCGGGCCGAGCCTGCAGGTCCGCACGCGACCGACCTTCTCCGTGATGACGAGGCGGGCCTCCTCCAGGACGCCGACGTGCTTCTTGATGCCCGTGAGCGTCATGTGGAAATGCCCGGCAAGGTCCGTGATCGAAGCGTCGGAACGTCCGAGGTACTCCAGCACGCCGCGTCGGGTGGCATCCGAGAGCGCGGCGAACGAGTCATCGAGGCGGGCCCGCGCATACTGAACCATCTGGTTCAGTATACGGCTACGGGGACGAAAGTCAAGGGGAGGCCCCGCGCAGCCTGCGGCTTCGGCCGCGGCCGTCCGCGGGGGGCGTCTTGTCTTCCCGGGGTCAACCGCCGTGCGGAATGCGACAGCCGAAGTCCCGGACCCGCTCCGCTCAGCCCTACTCGCCGCTGAACGCGGTATCGTAGGGCGGCGACGATTCGCGGTCGTCGGTCCCTCACGGGAGGTTGCGATGCACTGGCCCCGGCGCTTGCTACGGCTCGCAGCGGTGGCGGCAGTCACGACGGCGGCCGTTATCGCGATCCTTGTCATTCCGCCCGTCCGCGCCGACACGTTTCCGCACGCCACGCCGGAACGGGCGGTCCCTGCCTTCTGGATCAACGTGATCCTCAACGTGTTGGTGGCAGCGGAGGCCTTCGACGCATCGCGCCTCCGCTCGGGCAGCCCCGCTCGGCGGCGCGTATGGACCGGTCTGTCCGGCCTGGTTGCCTTGCTGCTCGGATTGGCGCTTATGGATGCGGCGACGGCACTCGCAGCGCATGGCCCCGCCATGCGCGGAGCGGTCGTGGCACTCTGGGTCTGCGTCTGCCTGGACCTGGCCGGCGGGGTGTTGATGGTCGTCTCGGCGTTCAGCCTGCGGACCGGCTCACCCGGGCAGACGTAGGTGCCGGCGCCACCGGACCCGTCCGGCCCGCCCGCCGCCGAACGCGATATCGTCAGGCCATCGGGCTGTGTCCCGGCGCGTTCCACGTCCAGCGAAACAGCGCCTTCTTCTTCCACCGCGAGGTCTCATGGCAAGACGCACGCCTTCGCCGCCACCACCGCGCAGCGCCACAAGTTCCGGCGCCATGGGGTCGCCTCGCTGGAAGGCCGAGACTCTCGACCGCATCCGGATACTCATCCGAGAGGCGGCGCCCGCTTCGACCGAGGAAGTCAAGTGGAGGAAGCCATCCAACCCCGCCGGTGTCCCGGTCTGGTCGCTCCAGGGCATCATCTGCACCGGCGAAACGTACAAGTCCTCGGTCCGCCTCACGTTCGCCCGGGGCGCTGCGCTCCCGGACCCTTCCGGGCTCTTCAACTCCGGTCTCGAAGGCAACCTGCGCCGGGCTATTGAGCTTCGCCAAGGGGAGTCCCTGAACGAGAGCGCCTTCCGGGAACTCGTTCGTGCCGCCGTGCACCTCAACGAATCCTCGGCCCGGCGCTGACGCGCCCGCTCGACTCGCATGGTCATCAAGTCGGAGTCGAAGAAGCCCAGACCGAGGAGAACCGGGCACGCCTGACATTGCGCTGCAGCGGACTCGCTCCGCTCGCCGCCGAACGCGATATCGTCGGGTGCAGCCGTCACCGCCCCTCCAACGTCCGGCTCGACCGCAGAGCTTCCAGCCCCGAGGGACCGCATGCGCCTCCCCCGCAAGCCGACGGTCGTCGTCATCTGCCTCGCCGTCGCGGGGCTTCACCTCCTGACCGGTCCGGGCTACCACGGCCCCTTCCGCGCCTTCGTCACCGGCTACCTCATCGACCTCGTCCTCCCCTTCGCCCTGGTGCTGCTCCTCGGCGTGGGCGCGGAGCGACTTCCCGCTCTCGCGCCGCCTCTCGTGCGCGGCCTGCTCGTCTTCCTCATCGGCGCTGCGGTCGAGCTTCTTCAGTATCTCGGTGTTCCCCTGTTCGGCCGCACGGCCGACCCGCTCGACCTCGTCATGTACGCCTCGGGCGCAACCCTGGGACTCCTCTTCGAGCGCCTCGTCCTCGGTCCCGTCGCTCCGGACCAGACGACCTGACGCGCGCCTCGACGGCCTCGCTCCGCTCGCCGTCGGGCGCTGTATCGTCATTCGCCGATGGATCCTTGGATGACCGTCGAAGTGAGCGAGTCCGTCGTGGCGGTTCCCGGCGGCGAGGTCTTCGTGCGGCAGTGGGATCCCGGTCCCGGGGGAAAGCTCCCCTTCGTCCTGCTGCACGACTCGTTGGGGTCGGTCGAACAGTGGAGGGCTTTCCCGGACGCGCTCGCAACGGCGACTTCCAGAAGGGTCGTCGCCTATGACCGCGTCGGGTTCGGACGGTCCTCGCCCAGGACCGATCCCCCCTCCGCTGGCTTCATCGACGACGAGGCGAAGCTCTCCTTTCCCGCCGTCGCCCGTGAGCTGGCGCTGCATGGGTACGTCCTCTTCGGACACAGCGTCGGCGGGGCGATGGCTCTGACGATCGCGGCGCACCAGCCCGACAGCTGTCACGCGGTCATCACCGAGTCGGCGCAGGCCTTCGTAGCGGAGCGAACGCTCGCCGGGATTCGGGCGGCGAAGGAGGGCTTTCGGGACGCGGCGCAGTTCTCGAAGCTGACCCGGTGGCACGGGGAGCGCGCCCGCTGGGTCCTCGAGGCCTGGACGGAGGCGTGGCTGTCTCCGGCCTTCAGGACGTGGTCGCTCGACGATCGCCTCGGGAAGATCCAGTGCCCCGTCCTCGCCATTCATGGGGACACGGATGAGTACGGATCGTGTGATTTCCCTCGCCGGATAGCGACGGGCGTCCGCGGGCCGGCTCAGATGGAGATCCTTGCTGCCTGCGGGCATGTGCCGCACCGCGAGAAGGAGGGCGAGGTGCTTCGCCTGGTGCGCGCCTTCCTGGAAGAGCATGCGATTCGGTAGTGGCGTCCGCTCGCGCGCGACAATTTGCCGCAGCGTCGACGGCGCCGGGCGACTGAGCCGCACGGGGCCCGCCGCCGGACCCCGAGCCGCCCGGGGCCTGCGCCGCCAGCCGTTGAGACGCGGTATCATCTAGTCGCGGCCCGGGGCTGCCGCTCCGGCGCAGAGGGAGGTTTCCCGTGTCGGCAAGATACCTCGTCGAAGTCCCGCACGAACCGGACGTGGCGGCGTGCGCCCAGGCGGTCGAAGCCGTTCTCAACGCCGGGTCCCACTTCGTGACCCACGCCGACTGGGGATGCAAGGACGGAGAGCACAAGGCCTGGATCGTCGTCGAGGTCGACAGCAAGGACGAGGCCCGGGGCATCGTGCCACCCGCCTTCCGGTCCCACGCGAAGATCGTGCAGCTCAATGCGTTTACGCTGGCGGAGATCGAGGAGATCCGGCGCCAGCACAGGCTCTGACGGCGTGCCGCCGAACGCATGATCGGGAGGCGTCGCGGATGCCCACGTTCGTAGCGTTCCTCCGGGGCGTCAATGTCGGGAAGGCCAAGCGGGTGCCCATGGCCGACTTTCGGGCGCTTCTCTCGAGCATGGGCTTCGCGGACGTCGTCACGCACCTGAACAGCGGGAACGCCGTCTTCCGCGCAGCGAAGGGCCCTTCGGCGGCGCACGCGGCCGCCATCGCCGGAGCGCTGTTGCAGCGGATGGCCTTCGACGTGCCCGTGATCGTGAAGGCCGCCGCGGAGCTCGCGGCGATCGTGGCCGAAAACCCCATCGAAGCCGAGGCGGCGGAGCACCCGCGCCTCCTGGTCGCGCTCACGCAGGAGCGCAAGGCACTGGCGGGCCTGAAGGCGATCCGGCCTCTGGTCGCGCCGCCGGAGCGGTTCGCGGTCGGCCGGAACGCGGCCTACCTCTTCTGCCCGCCGGGCATCCACCAGAGCAGAGCGTGGGCGGCGCTCCTGGGAAAGGCTGGCGGCGCCGCCACCACGAGGAACTGGGCGACCGTACTCAAGCTGCATTCGCTCGCGAGCGGGGACGACGACCGGCCCCGCCTCATTCGACCTTCCGCCGCGACCGGTATCGCGCGCCCACGAAAGACGGGCCGCGTCAGGAGGAGCTCATGACCCGCCGCCCCCCGAGGAGCGTCGCGACGCGCGTCGCGGCTTTCGCGATGACGCTGCTCTCCTTCTCCCCGCCGGGTGTGGCGCAGAGCCCGGGCTCTCCGGCGCCGTCGGACCGCGAGGCCGTGCTCGCAACCGTCCAGGCGTTCTTCGACACCATGGCCGCGAGGGACGCCGTGGGCGCCCAACGTCTCCTGATGCCCGAAGGGGCCTTCCACTCGGTCCGGATGCAGGACGGGAAGTGGGTGCTTCGGACGTTCACGAACCAGTCGTATCTCAAGGACCTGCCGGGGACGAAGCAGCGGGTCCGCGAGCGCATCTGGAGTCCGGAGGTCCGGATCCGCGGGCTCATCGCCACGGTCTGGGCGCCGTACGACTTCTGGAGGGACGGCCGGCTCAGCCACTGCGGCGTCGATGCCTTCGATCTGGTCAGGACCGACGACGGCTGGAAGATCGGCGGCGGCACCTATACGGTCGAGAGCGAGTGCGAGGCGAGTCCCCTGGGGCCGCTGAGGGAGCAGGCGCCGCCGTCCGAGACGCGAGGCCTCTCGGAGAAGGTGCTCTCCGCGATCGACCTCGGACCCGAGATCGAGGGGATGGCCGGGCGGAAGCTGCGGATGCGCCTGATCACGATCGAGCCGGGTGGCGCGACGACGATTCACTCCCACAAGGACCGCCCCGGCACGGTCTACGTCCTCGAAGGGAAGATCATCGACCACCGGGACGGCGCCGCCCGGGAATACGGGCCGGGCCTCGGCTGGCCGGAGGACAAGGCGACGACCCACTGGATCGAGAACGCGGGAACGACGCCGGCCGTGGAGATCTCGGTCGACATCGTGAGGCAGCCGTAGGCCGCGGACCCGGCCCGCCGGCCGGGCGCGCGGAGAAACCGACCGAACGAACCGCCAACGGGAGGAACCATGCTCTCCACACTCCGAAAGGTCGCCAGCGTCGTCGCCGGGTTCGTCGCCGCGAGCGTCGTGATGATGATCTTCGAGTCGATCAACGGCCGGTTCCTCTACCCAGGCCTCGCGAAGGCCGCCGAGGGGATGAACGACCGCCAGGCGATCCGCGCGCTCCCTGCCGCGGCGCCTGCCGGCGCCTTCGTCGCGGTCATCGCGGGCTGGGGCGTGGCGGGGGGGG
>DAOMFB010000039.1:0-12759 GCA_035429585.1 Thermoanaerobaculia bacterium | reverse complement strand
TGGGCCGCGGCGGGCGCGGCACGCCCGCCGCCCGGGGGAGCCGGATCAGCCGAAGCTGGCGACCGCGTCCTTCTCGTCCGTGTAGACGTCGAACACCGTGATCAGCTGCGTCACCGTCAGGACGTCGCTGATCTTCGGGGGCAGCGCCATCAGCTTGAGCTTCGCGCCGCGGTGCGTCGCCGTCGTGTAGCAGCCCACGAGCTCCCCGACCCCCGACGAGTCGATCGTCGTGACGTCCTTCATGTCGATGATGATCTTCTTCGCGCCGCCCGCGAGGGCCGCGTGGATCCCCTCGCGCATCTGCAGATCGCCCGCCCCGATGGTGATCTTCCCGTGCAGCTCGATGATCTTGATGTCGCCGGAGTCGCGCGTTGTGACGGTCTTGCTCATGAAGCTTCGGCTCCCTTCCTCTTCGATATCGTATCGAGTCTTTTCCTCATCGTGAGCAGCGTTCCGCCGGTCTCTCCCCGCGTGAACGCCACCTCGTCCATGAAGGTTCTCATGTAGAAGATCCCGCGGCCAGACGTCTTCATCTGGTTCTCGGCGGCGAGGGGATCGGCGATCTCCTCGGGGGAGAACCCGGCGCCCTCGTCGCCCACCTCGATCGTCAGCGTCCCGTTGTCCCCGCCGATCGTGACGAGGACCCGCTTGTCGGGGTCCTGCCGGTTGCCGTGCTTGATGGCGTTCGCGACCGCCTCGCGAAGGGCCATGCCGATCCAGTGCAGGGCTTCGTCCGTGACGCCCCGCTCCCGGCAGACCCGGGCCAGGAGAGCCTCTGCGAGCTCGATGTTCGCGTAGCGGCTGGACAGCCACAACACCATCGGAGTCGAAACGACGGTCTCGATCATCGGCCGTCGGACGGGGACGGCAGGACTCCGGCCGACACGGCGCAGCGCCCTGTTAAGCTCCCCGCCCCGATGTTCACCTCCCCGAGGCTTCTCAAAGGCCCGCGCATGATACGCGAGGCCGCCTCGGGGCGTCCACCGAGCGGGCGGGGGATCGTCCTGCTCGCGCTCGTCGTCGCCGCGGCGTCCGCCGCCGCCGAGGGACCGCGCCCCGCCGCCGAGGGGCTCGCCGGCCGCCTCACCGCATCGGTCGCCGAGGCCCAGCGCCTCGTCGAGAAGGTCCGGGGCGTTCCCTTCCGCGGTCCGGTGGCCTCCGCGGTCCTCCCCGAGCGGGACCTGCCCCGGATCCTCGAGAAGAAGCTCGCGGAGGACCTGCCGGTCTCCTTCGAGCGCTACGCGGCGTCCCTCGTCGCGCTCGGCCTCGTCGCTCCCGAGCCGGACCTCAAGAGCCGGATGCTGAAGCTCTACGCCCGGCAGGTGGCCGGCTTCTACGACCCGGAGGAGAAGAAGTTCTTCGTCGTCCCCGAGCGCTCGGACGAGGTCGCCCGCTCCGCGGCGGGTTTCGGGGCGTCGGCCGACCGCCTCCTCGAGGAGGCGCTCCTGACGCACGAGCTGACGCACGCGCTCCAGGACCGCCGGCTCGACCTCGTCCCGCGGATGAAGGCGCTCCGCGAGAACTCCGACGCCTCCCTCGCGCTCCAGGCGTTCCTCGAGGGCGAGGCGACGGTCGTGATGATGGAGGCGCTCCTCTCGCGCCTCCCTCCCGAGTCCCGGAGCCTGACCTCCACGGACCAGCTCCTCGCCTCCATGGCGGAGCTCGCCGCCGGCGGCCTCGCCGGCGCCGAGGGCGTCCCCGAGTACTTCGTGGAGGAGCTTCTCTTCCCCTACACGGCCGGGACGGCCTGGGTGGCCGGGCGCCGGGCGGAGGGGGGCTGGGCCGCCGTCGATGCCGGCTACGACCATCCTCCGGAGACCACGGCGGAGATCCTCGATCCCGCCCGCTTCCGCGCGCCCCGGGCGCTCCTTCCCTTCGCGGCCCTCCCCTCCTCGGAAGACCTGCCGCCGCGCGCCCGGCTCCTCTACGCCGACCGCCTGGGCGCCTTCACGGTCAAGGCCCTCCTGGAGACCGCCGGCGCGGGAGGGGCCGCCGGCCTCGCGGCGTCGTGGCAGGACGACCGGATCCTGTTCTACGAGATGCCCGGGCGGGCCTCGTCCTCCGTGGGATTCGTCTGGAGCCTGCGGCCCCCCTCGGCCGAGGCCGCCCGGACTCTCGCCGCCTCCCTCGCCGCCTTCTACGACGCCACGGCCCGCGGCGAGGCCGCCGTCCGGGTCGACGGCGACGTCGTCCGCGTGGCGCGGCGTCCGGCTGTCCCCCGCCCGGCCCGGCCGGCGCGCGCGGCGCCGCTCACCCCTTCGGCAGGAGCTTCAGGGCCTCGGGCAGGAAGATGAAGAGCTGGACCGCGTCGAAGGTGCCGTGCGCGAGCATGGGCGCCCAGACCGCGTTCGTCCGGCGGAAGGCGGCAGCGAGGACGGCGGTGATGGCGAGGAGGCCCACGAAGAAGAACGGCTCGCCGTAGCCCGCGTGGGCGAGGAGGAAGAGGATCGAGGCGGGCACCGCCCCGAGCCGGCGCTGGAGGAACGCCCGGAAGTGGAACTCTTCCACGGTCATCGCGCAGGCGACTATCACGAGCCGTTTGACCACCGAGAGCTGCGCCAGCCACTGGACCAGCGGCGGCGCGGCCTCGGGGCCCTTCAGGTCGAAGAGGCGGAAGACGCCGCCGAAGACGAGCGCGACGGCGAGGGTGAGGACCCAGCCGATCAGGCCGAGGCAGACGCCCGCGCCGGCCTCGGCCAGGGGCCGCTCGCTCCGGAGCGCCAGGAACTCCGCGAGGGGAGGCCGTCCCGCGAGGAGCCACCAGAGAGCCAGAAAGGCCGTCAGGAGCCCCTGCATCAGGAAGACGCCGCCGAACGAGAGCCGGCTCGTGTCGATCGAGAGGCCCGTCTCGGAGGCCGGAAGGATCACGGTCGCGACGAGCACCAGGAAGAGGAGCGCCATCGCGGCGGCCTTCCGGAGCGGCGTCGGAAAGAGGTCCCGCGCGAACCGGCCGCGCGCGTCGGCCACGGCGAGGATGGCGGCCAGGAGGGGCAGGCCCACCCCGAAGAGGAGCGCGGCGTCGAGGTGGCTCACGCCGCCACGATAATCGAAGACGGAGCCGGACCGCCCGGAACCTCCGTAGAATGCCGGCATGGCCGGAAAGAAGACGGTCGTCATCTACGGCAAGGACAGCTGACCGCACACGACGGAGGCCCGGGAGGCCTTCGCGAAGCGGGGATACGCCGTCGACTACCGGAACGCCCGGGAGTCCCGTGAGCACCTCGAGGAGATGCTCCGCGTCTCGAACGGGAGCCGCCGCGTCCCGGTCATCGTCGAGGACGGGGGGGTCTCGATCGGGTTCGAAGGGGGGACGTGAGGGATCTGACGGGGCCGGTCCGGCCCCGCCGCACGAACGTCCCCCGCTGACGCCGCCCCGTCAGCCGCGCCGCCGGAACTGGACGAGCGCGACGCCGGAAAGGAGAACCGCCATCCCGAGGACGAGGCGGAGCCCCAGGGGCTCGCCGAGGAGCGCCGCGCCGAGGACCACGGCGATCGCCGGGTTCAGGTAGGCATACGTCCCCGCGCGCGCCGGCGGCCAGAGGCGGGTCAGGACGCCGAAGGCCGTGAACGCGAGACACGAGCCGACGATCGCCAGGTAGAGAACGGCGCCGACGGCGTCGCGGGCCAGCGGCGCGCGCCAAAAGCCGCCCGTGACGCCCGCCGCGACGAGGGCGATCGCCGCGGCCGTCGCCATCTGGATCCCCGCGTTGGTCAGCGGTCCGCCGCCGGAGACGTGCCGCTTCATGTGAAGGGTGGCCCCGGCCCAGAGAACCGTCGACGCGAGGATGCCCGCGGCGGCCGCGAGCGAGGCGCCCGCCGACCTCTCCGGCGCGGTCAGGACGACGACGCCCGCGAAGCCGAGGAGCGCGCCCGCCCAGCCGCGCGCGCCGAGCGGCTCGGCGCGAAGCGTCAGGAGCGCGATCACGATGGGAACGGGCGCGCAGAGGACCGCCGCCAGCCCGGAGGGCACGTGCAGCTCGGCCCACGTGACGATCGCGTTGCAGATGCCGAGCATGACCGCCCCCGACAGCGCGAGGTGCGCCGCCACCGCGCGGGAAGGCCGTTCCTCGCCGAGGAACCGGCCGAGGGCGAGGCAGAGGAGCGACGCCACCGTGAACCGGACCGCCACGACCCCCCACGGCGTGAAGGAGCGGAGGGCGACGGCGATGGCGAGGAAGGTGCTCCCCCAGACGACCGAGACCGTCAGGTAAGCGGCCCAGCCGAGCAGGCTCCGCCGCCCCTCGTGCCCGGAGACCTCGCGCGACATCGGGGCCCGATTCTGACCGAAGTCGCCGGGACGGCCGGGCTACTTCCCGGTGGAGGGCGTCCCGAGGAGCCGGGACAGCGCCTCGTCGGGGACCTGCGTCAGGTTCTCGGCCGCGGTCTTCATCTCGCCGTGCTCGACGGCGCGCGACAGGGCCTCCGCCTTCGTCTGCCCCTTCGTCTCCCCGAGGAACGGCTTCACGAGCATCCAGAGGATGTCGCGGACCGGCATCGACCGGGCGAGGCGCCCCATGAGGCGGAAGGCCTGGACCGGGAAGCGGAGGAACTTGAAGACGATGAGGCGCTTCAGCTCCTCGGAGCGGATGGCGTGGATCCTCTCGCCCGGGAGCACGGTCGGGTCGATGGCCGAGCACTTGAAGTACTTGTACCAGTCGGCCTCGTCCGTCACGAGGCCGCGCGCCAGGTACTCCTGCCAGAGGGGCGTGCCGCGGTAGACGCAGAGGCGGTTGAAGGCGAAGGTGTCGAGCGGAAGGCGCGCGGCGAAGCGGAACGTCTCCCGCATGTCCTCCTCGGTCTCGTCCGGGCTGCCGACGACGAAGAACCCGTGGACGATCTCGACGCCGGCCTTCTTGGCCGCGGCCACCGCCGCCTCGGTCTCGGCGAGGGTCTGCTCCTTCTTCAGGCGGTCGAGGATCTTCTGGCTGCCGGTCTCGACGCCGAACATCAGCGTCCGGCAGTGCGCCTTCGCCATCGCCGGGAAGAGCTCCATGCACGAGGAGTCGACGCGCCCCTCGCAGCCCCACTGGATCGTGATCCCCTCCTCCTCGATCCCCCGGCAGATCTCCGCGATCCGCTGCGGCCGGAGGAGAAAGTGGTCGTCGACGAAGTAGACGGCGCCGTAGCCGTCCTCCTGGAGCTGCTTGAGCTCGGCCACGACGTGCGCCGCGCTCCGCGAGCGCCACTTCCCCTCGTTGAAGACCGGGATGTCGCAGAAGACGCAGGGCCACGGGCAGCCCCGCGAGGTCTGCATGGTCGTGAAGCGCTCGCGCGACAGGACGACCGGCACGTCGAGCGGCATCGACTCGACGAAGTCGAGGTTCAGGCTCTCGCGGTCCGGAAACGGCCACTGGTCGAGGTCCCGGCCCAGCGGGCGGTCGGGGTTGTGGCGGACGGTGCCGTCCGCCTCCTGCCACGTCACGCCCAAGACCCCCGAGGGATCCTCGAGGTGGTCGAGCAGGTCGAGGATGAGCGCCTCCCCGTCGCCGCGGCAGACGAAGTCCACCTCCGGGACCTGGGCCTTGACCCGCTCGGCGTTGAGCGTCGCGAAGACGCCCCCGAAGGCGAGCTTCAGGTCCGGGTCCGCGGCGCGGAGCGCGCGGGCGAGGATCTTCGCGTAGGGGTAGCTCGTGGTCGAAAGGAAGCTGATTCCGACGAGGTCCGGCCTGCGCCGCGCGACCTCGGCGAGGATGACGTCGTTCGGCGTGTCGGGGTCGGCCTGGTCGAAGAGAACGACTTCGTGCCCCTCCCGCTTGAGAACGGCGGAGAGGACCATGATCCCGATCGGCGGGAAGCCCATCACCTGGAGGCGGCCGTTCTTCCCGCGCCGCTTTCCGGGGATGGCGTAGAACTGCGGGTCCCGGACGTGGACGAGGACGACCCTCACGAAGCCGTCCGGCGGGGCGGCAGTGTCCGGATGCAACTGCTCAAGCGCGCCACGGTATCACACGGGTCGTCCGCCTCCCCGGCGGTGGTATCGTGCGCGGCTCGATGGGTCCCTCGGCCATCCTCCGCCTCGCGGTCGGAGCGGGCTTCGCGGCCTCCCTGGCGTACCTGACCTTCGCCCTCGTCCAGGTGATCCGGTACCGGCCCCGCCCGGTCCCGGCGACGCCTTCCCGGCCGCCGATCACGCTGGCCAAGCCGGTCTGCGGCCTCGAGCCGGAGCTGGAGGAGAACCTGCGCTCCTGCTTCCGGCAGGACTACCCGCGGTACGAGATCGTCTTCGGCGTCCGGGAGCCGGACGACCCCGCCCTGCCGGTCATCCGGAAGGTCATGGCGGAGTTCCCCGGCGTCGACGCGACGCTCGTCGTCACCCACGGCGAGGTCCCCGGGACGAACCGGAAGGTCTCCAGCCTCGTCGCCATCTGCCGGAAGGCACGGTACGAGATCCTCGTGGTGGCCGACAGCGACATCCGCCTCGAGCCCGACGCCCTCGCCTCGGTCGCGTCCTGCTACGAGGACGAGGGGGTGGGCGCGGCGACCGCCCTGACCGTCGCCCGGCCGACCCGGGACCTGCCGTCGATCCTCGGGGCGATGTTCCTGAACGAGGAGTTCCTGCCGGCCAACCTCGTGGCGAAGGCCCTGGAGCCGCTGACCTACTGCTACGGCCCGGTGATGTCGGCCCGGCGGAGCGCCCTCGAGGCCATCGGCGGCTTCGAGCAGATGACCCACCACCTCGCCGACGACTACCTGCTCGGCAACCGGATCGCCGGGCTCGGCCTCCGGGTCGAGCTGGCGGGGACCACCGGCCTCAACGTCCTCCACGAGCCGTCGCTGGCCGCGCTGTTCCGCCACGAGCTCCGCTGGGCCCGGACGATCCGGACGGTCCGCCCGCACGGCTACGTCGGGACGGTCGTCACGATGGCCACCCCCTGGGCGCTCGCGTTTCTCCTGGCCTCCGGCTTCTCGCCGGCGGCATGGCTCGCCCCCGCCGCCGCAGTCGGGCTCCGGTTCGCGATCCAGCTCGCCGTCCGCCGGAAGTTCCGGCTGGCCGGGACGCCCGCCATCTGGTGGATTCCGGTCCGCGATCTTCTGAGCTTTTCCGTCTGGTGCGCCAGTCACCTGGGCCAGAGCGTCCTCTGGAGACGAAACCAGTTCCGCGTCTCCGAGGACGGCCGCCTGCACGAGGAGGTCACCCGGTCTTGAAGAAGACGTTGTTCCTCAATCCGCCGTCGTTCGGCGGCTTCGACGGCGGGGCCGGCGCGCGCTACCAGGCCCGCCGGGAGGTCCGCTCGTTCTGGTATCCGACCTGGCTCGCCCAGCCGGCGGCCATCGTCCCCGGGAGCCGGCTCGTCGACGCGCCGGCCCGCGGCCTCTCGCTCGCCGACGTCCTTCCCCTCGCCGACGAGTACGAGCTGGCGGTCCTCCATACGAGCACCCCCTCCTTCGCCTCCGACGTGAAGATCGCCGAGGCGCTCAAGGCGCGGAACCCGAAGCTGACGATCGGCCTCGTCGGCGCCCACGTCGCCGTCCTCCCGGAGCCGTCCCTCTCGGCCTCGACCGCGCTCGACTTCGTGGCGCGGAGCGAGTTCGACTACACGCTCCTCGACGTCGCCGCGGGAAAGCCGTTCGGGGAGATCGACGGCATCAGCTGGCGGGCCGACGGCCGGATCGTCCACAACCGGGAGCGCGCCGTCCTCGAGGACCTCGACCGGCTCCCCTTCGTCACCGACGTCTACCAGCGCGACCTCGTGATCGAGGACTACTTCATCGGCTACCTCCTGCACCCGTACCTCTCCTTCTACACGGGGCGGGGCTGCCGCTCGCGCTGCACCTTCTGCCTCTGGCCGCAGACCATCTCCGGCCACCGGTACCGGACCCGCTCGCCCGGGAGCGTGGCGAAGGAGATCGCCCTCGCGAAGGGGTACTTCCCGCAGGTGAAGGAGTTCTTCTTCGACGACGACACCTTCACCGACGACCGCCCCCGGGCCGAGGCGATCGGCCGACTCCTCGGGGAGATGGGTGTCACCTGGTCGTGCAATGCGAAGGCCGACGTCCCGTTCGAGACGCTGAAGGTCCTGAAGGAGAACGGCCTCCGGCTCCTCCTGGTCGGCTACGAGACGGGGAGCCAGAAGATCCTCAACAACATCCGGAAGGGGACCCGCATCGACATCGCGCGGCGCTTCGCGGAGAACTGCCACAAGCTCGGGATCAAGGTCCACGGCACCTTCATCGTCGGCCTGCCGGGCGAGACGAAGGAGACGCTCGAGGAGACGATCCGCTTCGCCACCGAGATCAACCCGCACACGATCCAGGTCTCCCTGGCGGCCGTCTACCCCGGGACGGAGCTCTACGAGCAGGCGACGGCGAACGGCTGGCTCCTGCCGAACCACCTCGTCGGCCAGAACGGCGTCCAGGTCAGCTCGATCTCCTACCCCGACCTGTCGAGCCGGGAGATCTTCGAGTCGCTCGCGACGTTCTACCGGCGCTTCTACTTCCGTCCGCGGAAGATCGGGGAGATCGTCGGCGAGATGGTCGCGAGCCCCCACTGGATGAAGCGGCGCCTCCGCGAGGGGGTCGAGTTCTTCCACTTTCTCGCCACGCGGACGGAGGGCACCTGAGCCGGGCTCCCGCCCCGGAAGGGGCCGGGCGCCCGGTCGGCCTCCCGTGGACCTGAGACCCGTCTCACGCCTCGCCCTCCCGCTCTTCCACCGGCTCGTCCTCGCCGCCGGCCTCGCGGCGCTCGGCGTTCTCGTCTGGAAGCTCGACGTCCGCGCCGTCCTCGACATCGTCTCCCGGGTCGGATGGGGGATGCTCCTGCTCCTCGCGCTGGGCCTCGTCCCGCCGCTCCTGAACGCCGCGGCCTGGCGGCTCTCCTTCGAGCCGGCGGACGGCCGGTCGTACCGGTTCACGACGCTCTGGTCGCTCTGGCTCGCGATGGACGGCGTCAACTACCTCGTCCCGACCGGGAGCGTCGCGGGCGAGGTGGCGCGCGCCACGCTCCTCGGCGGAAGCCCCCCGTTCGAGGTCCGGACGGCCTCGGTCGTGGCCTCCCGCCTCGGCCAGACGGTGGCCCAGATCGGGATCGTCCTCGCCGGTCTCGTCGTCCTGGTCGCGCCCCTCCCCGCCATGGCGCGCCACGGGTGGGTGACGGCCGCGGCCGCCGTCCTCCTCGCCCTTCTCGCGGCCGCCGCGGCCGCCTATCTCCTTCTCGCGCCGCGCCTCGTCCGCGCGGGCGACGTCCCCGGACGCGCCGGAGAGCCGCCCGACGGATGGGTCCGGCGGACGCCCGCCCGGCTCCGCCTCTACTTCGGCCGGCACCGCGCGCGGTTCTCCGGCGCCGTCTCTCTCCTCGCGGCGGCCTACGCCTGGAACGCCGTGGAGGCGTGGTGGATCTGCCGGCTCATCGGCCTTCCCGTCGACGCCCGGACGGCGCTGACGATCGAGGTCCTCTCGGTCGCGATCGACGGCCTCTTCTTCATCGTCCCGGCGAAGATCGGGACGCAGGAGCTCGGGAAGGTCGCCGTCTTCTCGCTCCTCGGGCTCCCGGCCCGCTTCGGATTCGCCTTCGGCATCGTCCGGCACGTCCGCGAGCTCTTCTGGGCGGCCGCCGGCCTCGCGATCTACGGCGCCCGGCGGCGGCGCGCTTCCTAGGACGGAAGCCCCTTCTTCAGGACGAGCTCGATCCGGTCGGAGAAGAGGTCCACCTCGTCGAGCGTCGTGTAGACGTTCGGCGTCACGCGCAGGCCGTCGAACTCCGGGTGGACGATGGGCGTCGTCAGGATCCGGTGCTTCTCCCAGAGCCAGCCCTGGAGCTTCGGCGTGTCGACGCCGTCGACGTGCAGGAGTCCGATCCCGCAGGAGCCCGTGTCGTCGAGGGGCGTCGGGACCTTCACCCGGGGGTCGGCGGCGAGGAGGCGCTTCGCCCACCGGTCCCGGAGGAGGCGGAGGCGGGCGGCCTTCCGCTCCGCGCCGATGCCGCGGTGGAAGGCGAGCGCGCCGGCGATCGCGTTGTGGGTCGCCGCCGGGTGCGTGCCGATCTCCTCGTACTTCCGGATGTCGCCGTCCATCGAGGCCGGGGCGGCCAGGAGCGGCCAGATCCTCTTCTGCCGCTCCTTCTTCACGTAGAGGAAGCCCGTCCCGATCGGCGCGAGGAGCCACTTGTGGAGGCTGGTGCCGTAGTAGTCGCACTCGAGCTCGTCCCGCCGGAACGGGAAGTGCGCGAAGGCGTGGGCCCCGTCCACGAAGACCTCGACGTTTCGCTCCCGGGCCATCCGGACGACGTCGCGCACCGGGAGGATCTGCCCCGTCAGGTTCGTGATGTGCGTGATTTCGATGACCCGCGTCCGCGGCGTGAGCGCCCGGCGGAACCGCTCCACCACGTCCTCGGGGGACGGGGGCGGCACGGGGAAGGAGATCGACTTCACGACGACCCCGTCCCGCCGCGCCCGCTGGTCCCACGCCGTCAGCATCCGCGGGTAGTTCTGGTTCGTGACGACGACCTCGTCGCCGGCCTTCAGGTCGATCCCGAAGGTCAGGGTCTCCATCGACTCCGAGGCGTTCCGGGTGATCGCCATCTCCTCGGGGTCGCATCCGAACGCCGCCGCGAGGTCCCTCCGGACCGACTCGATCCGCGGCTCGAGGACGTTCCACATGTGGTGGACCGGGATCTCGTTCGAGAAGCGGAGGTCCCGGATCATCGCCTCGAGGACGTGGGCCGGGGCGGGGCTGCACCCGCCGTTGTTCAGGTTCACCAGCGTCCGGTCGACGTCGAAGGCCCGGGCGATCTCCGACCAGTACGTCTCGTCCGCGGCGAGCTCCGACGCCGGCCGGGCGCCCGCCGCCGCGGAGGCCGAGAGGATCCGCGCCATCGCGTCGGCCCGGAACGCCGGCAGCGCGAGCCCCGCCGCCAGCCCGGAGAGGAGGCGCCGCCGGTCCAGCTCCACGGCGGGCCTCCTACTTCTTCGCGAGGGCGATCAGGTCGATCTCGACGGGCGAGCCCTTCGGGAGACCGGCGACGAAGAGCGTCGAGCGGGCGGGCTTGTTCTCCCCCATCCGCTTCGCGTAGACCGTGTTCATCGCGGCGAAGTCGTCCCCCTTCGTGAGGTAGACGGTCGTCTTCACGACGTCCGCGAAGCCGAGCCCGGCGGCCTTCAGGACCGCCTCGAGGTTGTCGAAGACCCTCTCGGTGGCCTGCTCGATCGTCCCGCCGACGAGGTCGCCCGTCTTCGGGTCCAGCGGGATCTGGCCGGCCGCGAAGAGGAACCCCCCCGCCACCACGGCCTGGGAGTAGGGGCCGATCGCCTTCGGCGCCGCGTCGGCCGCGACGAACGCGATCGGGCCCGGGGCGGCGGCCTTCGGGGCCGCCGCCTGCGAGACGGCCACGGACGGGAGAGAGAGGACTCCGGCGAACACCACACCCGCGAACGGAGACGTCTTCACGGTCTCCTCCTTTCGCTCCTTCGGGAACGGCCCCTCGGCCGGCGTCTCAGGCCCGGCCGTGGATGTACTGGGTCAGGTACTCGACGGTCTGGTGGTCCGCGGCCGCGTTGTAGGCGTTGACGTCGCCGATCGAGATGAGGCCGACGAGGCCCTTCTCGCCCACGACCGGAACGTGACGCACCCGCTCCTGCCGCATGATCGTCTCGATCTCCTCGAGCGGCCGCTCCGGACGGACGACGAGGACCTTCCGGGTCATCACGTCCGCGACCTTCGTGGCCGAGGGATCCCTGTCTTCCGCCACGACGAGATTCAGGACATCGCGTTCGGTGAAGATCCCCTGAAGGCTCTCCCCGTCCGAGACGAGGAGCGCGCCGATCCGGCGGTCCCTCATGATCCGGCACGCGTCCCGGACGCTGCAGTCCGGCGTGACGGTGATGACGCCGGCGGACTTCTTCGAGGCCAGGACGTCTTTGGCAGTCGGCATGCCGAAATCAGACCCGACGGAAACCCCCGGTGTCAACCCTGTTCCGCCCGGCCCGAAAAACCCCGGGCCTTCATACTTCGTATCTCGCGCGGAGGTATCCATGCGCCAGCTCGTCCGGCTTCTCGCGGCCGCTCTGTTCCTTCAGGCCGGCCTTCTCCAGGCCCTCACGGTCGACGAGATCGTCACCCGGCACGTCGAAGCGCGCGGCGGGATGGAGAAGATCCGGGCGATCCGTTCGCTCCGGCTCACGGGGAAGGTCCTCGTCGGCGGGGGCGACTTCGCCTTCGAGGCGGCCTGGGCCCGGCTCGCCGTCCGACCCGGCCTCCTCCGCGAGGAGTTCACCCTCCAGGGCCTGACCGCCGTGGACGCCTGGGATGGAAAGGACGCCTGGCGGATCCAGCCCTTCGAAGGCCGCCGCGACCCGGAGCGGGCCTCGGCCGACGAGGCCCGGGCCCGGGCGCAGGAGGCCGACTTCGAGGGGCCGCTCGTCGGCTGGAAGGAGAAGGGGCACACGGTCGAGTACCTCGGGACCGAGGACGTCGACGGCACCCCGGCCCACAAGCTCCGCGTCACCCTGAAGGACGGCGACGTCGTCACGCTCTTCCTCGACCCGGACCTCTTCCTGACGATCCGCGAGGCCCGGAGGCAGATGGTGCGCGGAACGGAGCAGCTCCAGGAGTCCGACTTCGGGAGCTACGAGCCGGTCGCCGGCGTCCTCTTTCCCTTCTCGATCGAGTCGGGCCCGCCGAACCGCCCGCGCCGGGCGAAGCTGACGATCGAGACGGCCGAGGCGAACGTGCCGGCCGACCCGGCGCTCTTCCGCTTCCCCGCCGCCGGGACGGCCGTGGCGCGGTCGATCCTCCCCGGGCCGAAAGCCGCGGCCGCCGCGCCGA
>DAOMFB010000038.1:0-12805 GCA_035429585.1 Thermoanaerobaculia bacterium | reverse complement strand
TGCCGTTCACGCGCTTCAGCTCGGCCAGCATCTCGTCGTAGAGCTGCACCGTCGCGGCCTCGGCCGTGTCGTGCTTCAGCACCTCGAGGGCCCCCTGGATCCCGGCCAGCGGGTTCTTGATCTCGTGCGCGAGGCCCGCCGAGAGCTGGCCCAGCGAGGCGAGCTGGTCGTGGTGGGCGAGGCGCGACACGACCTCCACCTCGCGGGCCCGCTGCCGCTTCAGGAAGTCGCGCAGCCGCCCGTGGAAGGCCGCGGCGGCCGGGTCGAGCGGCAGCTTCGGCTGGGTACCCGAAGGGGTTCGCCCCGCGGCGGCGGCGTCCAGGTCGGATTCGAGGCCCGAGAGGGAGTGGCGCACCGTCCGGCGGACGACGATGGCGACGCCACCCACGAGGGCCAGCCAACAGACGAAGAGGAGGCCGAGCCGCCGCTTGAGGAGCGAGCGGATGGCGATCATCTCCTCGGTGAAGTCGATCCGGATGCCGGCGGCGCCGAGGGTCCGGCCCGCCTCGTGGCACGGCTGGCACTTCGTCCCCGTGTTCACGCGGACGATGCCGCGCACCAGGCTCTGGCCGTCCCGATCCTCCATCCAGATCTCGTCGCGGTGCGCCGGATCGGTCAGGACCTTCTGGACGCGCCGGAGGACGTCGGGTCTCGCGACATCGCCCTTCGGCCAGATCAGCTCGCCTTTGTCGCTGTAGAGGCGGAGGCCGATCGGCTGGTGGAGCGTCAGGAGATGGGCGAAGAGGTGGGGGTTCGACCCACCGCGCTCGGCCGGCATCATCTCCGGCATCTCGTGGACCACCTGCTGGATCTGCCGGCGGGCCGCCGCCATCCCCGCCTGGACGTAGCCCTCCTCGAGCAGCTTGTAGTTCCCGTAGTAGAGCGTCGCGAAGGCGAGGACGTGGATGGGGACTACCACTCCCCAGAAGCGAAGCCGCGCCGGGTCGAAGCTCAGCGCGACGCGGCGCCACGAGTCCGGAAACGTCAGGCTCAAGGGCGCGATGATACCGACCCTCGGGGGCCGCCTCCGCTCAGCGCTTCGCCGCCGCCAACTCCCAGTCGATCAGCGCCTTGAACCTCTCGAAGGGCTGCGCGCCGGAGAGGGGACGGCCGTTGACCAGGAAGTAGGGGGTGCTGTTCACCCCGGCCGCCTCGCCGGCCTTCATGTTCGCGTTGATGACGGCGGACATCCGCCCCGAGTCGAGGCACTTGTCGAAGGCGGCGGGGTCGAGGGCCAGGGCCCGCGCGTATCCCTTCAGAGCGTCGACGCCGAGGGCCTTCTGGTTCGCGAAGAGCTTGTCGTGCATCTCCCAGTACCGCCCCTGCTCGCCGGCGCAGAGGGCCGCCTCGGAGGCTTTCGGCGCGAACGGGTGGATGGAGAGGGGGTACTGCATCAGGACGAGGCGGACCTTCCCCGGGTACTGCTCGAGGATCCGCTTGATCGTCGGCTCGACGGTGCCGCAGTAGGGGCACTCGTAGTCGGAGAACTCCACGACGGTGATCGGGGCCTTCTGGTCTCCCCGCGTCGGTCCCTCGGCCTTCACGTCGACCTTCGGCAGGAGGAGCGGCGGCAACAGGACCTCGACCGGCGACTCGGCCCGGAGCCGGGCGACGTAGGCCTGGCGGATGTTCTGGACGTTCTGCCCCTTCACGAAGGCGGCGATCTCGGCCTGCACCTCGGGGAAGGGAGGGAGCTGGCGGCCGCCGGCCTTCGCCTGTTCGTAGATGGAGCGGAGGTACGCCTCGGCCGGCTCGGGGACCTTGCTCGTGACCTCGCGCTGGAGGAGCGCGTCGACGGTGATCCCTTCCTTCTTCGCCCGGGCCTCGAGGAGCGCCTTGTCGATCAGGGCGTCGAGGGTCCGGGACTTCACGCCCCAGACCTCCTCGGCGTACCGGGCGTCGGCGGCGGCCAGCTGAGCCTTCGCCTCGGCCATCAGCTCGCCGTCGGTGATGACCTTGCCGTCCACCTTCGCGACGGGGGCCGACGGGTTCTGGGCGGGACCGGTCTCGGCCCGGGCCGGGCCGGACGGCTTGGCGCACCCGGCGAGCAGTGCGATGACGAGGAGGGGGGCTGTGGTCAGCTTTTTCATGTGATGGCTCCGGCAGGAAGGAGGGAGTGTCCCCCAAAGGAGGGGTCTCATCAACCGGCCGGTGAATGGGCCCGGAAGCGCCGAACTCTCCCGGCCCATGACCGGCGTCATAGGAGGCGGCCGCGCGGGCCCCTATGGTCTCGCGCCGAAGGGGGGAGAAACCGAATGTCCTTCGAAGCCGGCACCATCGCGGACCTCGCCATCGCGAACCCCAACGCCATCCCCGCGCTCGAGAAGCTCGGGATCGACTACTGCTGCGGCGGCGCGGCCACCGTGGCCGAGGCCTGCCGCCGCGCCGGGGTCAGCCCCGAGCAGCTGCTCGCCCTCGTCGGCTCCGCCGACCGCCCCGCCGGAAAGGCCTGGGACCGCGAGCCGCTCTCGAAGCTCCTCGAATTCATCGTCGGCACGCACCACGTCTACACGCGGCAGGCGATCGCGTCGCTTCCGCCGCTCGCGACCAAGGTCCAGGGGCGGCACGGCCCGGCGCACCCCGAGACGCGGCGCGTCGAGGAGCTGGTCCACCGGCTGGCCGCGGATCTCGCGCCGCACCTCCAGAAAGAGGAGCAGATCCTCTTTCCGTACATCGCCGCCCTCGAGGAGGCGTCGGGGCCCGGAGGGGCGCCGGCCGAGTCGTGCTTCGGAACGGTCCGGAACCCGATCCGGATGATGATGATGGAGCACGACACCGCCGGGGAGCTTCTCCGCCAGCTTCGCGCGACGACGAACGGCTACACCCTGCCCGGGGACGCCTGCACGTCGTTCCAGGCCCTGTACGCCGGCCTGACGCAGCTGGAGGAGGACCTCCACCGGCACATCCACCTGGAGAACAACATTCTCTTCCCCCGCGCCATCGAGCTGGAGCAGGCGGGACGGAGGACGTAGCCCGACCTAGAATCCCCGGGAGACCGTGGACGAACACGACCTCGTCGGGCGCCAGTTCGGGCACCTGAGAATCGTCGGCTTCGTCGGGGCGGGCGGCATGGGGTCCGTCTTCCTCGCGTACGACGACAAGCTGCAGCGGCGCGTGGCCCTGAAGGCCATCCGCGGGGCGCACCTCGACGCGGACCGGAAGGGGCGCTTCCTGCGCGAGGCGCGCGTCCTGTCGCAGCTGAAGCACCCCCACATCTGCGAGATCCACGACTACCTCGAGACGCCGGAGCGCGACTTCCTCGTCCTGGAGCTGATCGAGGGGCGGACGCTGGCCGAGGTGGCCCGCTCCGGGCCCGACCGCGCCACGCGGATGCGCCTCGCCGAGCAGATCGTCGGCGTCCTCGTGGCGGCCCACGCCAAAGGGATCGTCCACCGCGACCTGAAGCCGGGGAACGTCATGGTGACGACAGCCGGGGACGTGAAGGTGCTCGACTTCGGCCTCGCGCGGACGCTCCCCGAGTCGCAGGCTACGCTCCCCCTCGAGGACCGGCCGGCGCCGGGGGCCCCCGAGGCGCCCGGGGACGACGCGAATCTCACGACGCCGCTCCCGCCGGGGACGCTCGGCGAGGAGGAGCCCGAGTCGGGCCCCGTCACGCGGCTCGGAGCCCTCGTCGGGACGGTCGGCTACATGAGCCCCGAGCAGGCCCGCGGGGAGCCGGCCACGACGGCCAGCGACATGTACTCCTGCGGTCTCGTCCTGCAGGAGCTCTTCACGGGCAAGGCCCCGTTCTCCGCGGAGCTGGACCCGCTGGCCCGGCTGGCGCAGGCGCAGCAGGCCGAAAGCCTGCCGGTCGAGGGGCTGGACGCCGACTTGACGGCCCTGATCAACCGCCTCAAGGCCCCGGAGCCGGGCGTCCGCCCTACGGCCCTCGACACGGCGGAGCGGCTCCGGTGGATTCGCGAGAAGCCCCGCCGGCGGCTGAAACGCGCCGCGGCCACGGCGGCCGTCGTCGTCCTCGCCCTCGTCGCCGCGGGGATGACGTGGCAGGCCGTCCGGATCCGGAAGGAGGAGCGGCGGGCGAACCGCGAGGCGGCCACCTCCCGGCGGACCGTCGACTTCCTGGTGAAGCTCTTCGAGGTCTCCGACCCGGAGGAGAGCCGGGGCAACAGCGTCACGGCGCGCGAGCTGCTCGACAAGGCGGCCCGCGAGATCGAGGGAGACCTGACGGAGGAGCCGACCGTCAAGGGGACGCTCCTCTACACGATGGGCGAGGTCTACAGCGGGCTCGGCCTGAACAAGCAGGCGCTGGAGCTGGCCGAGAAGGCGCTGGCCCAGTTCCGCGCCGCCGTTCCCGCCGATGAGGCGGCGATCGCCCGGACGCTCTCGCAGCTGGCCGTTGTCAATCGCCGTCTCGGAAAGTACGAGAAGGCCGAGCCCCTCTACCGCGAGGCGCTGGCCCTCGAGGAGACGCTCTTCGGCCCCGGGAGCGGGACCGTCGCGAAGACCCTCGACAACTACGGCGTCTTCCTGCAGGAGATGGCGAAGTACGACGAGGCGGAGAAAGTGCACAGGAGGGCGCTCGCCATCTTCGAGAAGAGCCCCGGCCTCCGGAGCCGGGACGCCGCGATGGTGCAGACGAACCTCGCCAACGTCTACAGCTCGCTCGGGAAGTACGCCGAGGCCGAGGCGCTCCAGCGTCAGGCGCTCGAGACGCAGGAGAAGCTCCTCGGCCCGGATCACCCCGACGTCTGCTCCGGCCTGAACAACCTGGCGGCCATCGAGTTCAACCTCGAGAAGTACGGGCCGGCCGACGCGGCGTTCCGGCGGGTGCTGGCGATCCTGGAGAAGACCGACGGGCCGGACCACCCCGACGTGGGGATCGCCCTGAACAACCTGGCCAACACGGCCCAGACGCGGGGCGACTACGCGGCGGCGGAGGCGTACTTCCGGCGCGCGGCGGCGATCTTCGAGAAGGCCGCCGGGCCCTCTCACCCGAACGTCCTTCTCGCGCTCTCGAACCTCTCCACGGTCTGCCGCGACACGGGGCGGTACGCCGAGGCCGAGGCCCTGCAGCGGCGCGCGCTGGAGGCCGACCTGAAGACCCTCGGGGCGGAGCATCCCAGCGTGGCCTTCGACCGGCACCGACTGGCGGCCATCCTGCGCGAGGAGGGGCGCGCCGCCGAGGCCGAGCCGATGCAGCGGCAGGCGGTGGCCGTGATGGAGAAGGCGCTCGGCCCGGAGCACCCCACGCTCGCCCTCGGGCTGATGGTGCTGGGTGACGTCCTCCGGGCCGAGGGAAAGTCGGCCGAGGCCGAGGCTTCCTACCGCCGCGCCCTCGCCATCGTGGAAAAGGCCTCTGGGCCGGAGTGCGCCGACGCGGCCGATCTCGACCTGAGGCTCGCCGCGCTCTGCCTCGACGCCAGCCGGAAGGACGAGGCGGCCGCGCTGGCCTCCCGCGCGGAGGGAATCTCATCGAAGGCAATCGCACGAGGCGACACGTCTCCGGGCACGCTCGTCCGCCAGGCCACCGCCCTGATGCTCCTCGGGCGGGGCGCGGAGGCCCGCCCGGCCGCCGAGCGCGCCTTCGCCACCGGCTACCGGCGGCGGCCCTTCGTGGAGCTCTGCGCGAAGAACGGGATCGCTCCCCCGGCGGTCGCCGCGCGGTGATGTAAACGACTCAGGGCGGAAGCGACGGGAGGGGTCATCTTTTCCAGCGCCTGAGGTATGTCGCGTCAGGCAAGTTGAAGCGTGTTCATGGATTCGACATCCACCGTTTCGGCGCCGCCGGCAGGGCCGGCGGCAGGAAGGGAGTGCAGATGAAGAAGATCCTGGTTTTCGCGGCTCTCGCTGCCCTTCTCCTCGCGGCGTCGGCTCTCGCCTCGGACGTTCCGCGCGGCTACCTGATCGTGGCGCGCGGCCAGGGCCACGGCAGCACCGACCTGGACGCCACGGTCGCCGCCGCCGGCGGCGTCATCACGGCGCGGCTTCCGGAGATCGGGGTCGTCCTCGCGTCGTCGGCCAACCCCGACTTCCTCCTCGCCCTCACGGCCGATTCGCGCATCCAGCAGGCCGCCGAGGACGTCGAGGTGCCGTGGATTCCGAAGGAGAAGGTCGTCGAGGCGTCCGCCCTCGAGCCCGGGCCGGCCGGAGTGAACTCCGAGCCGTACTGGGCCTACCAGTGGAACATCCGCCAGATCCGTGCAGACCAGACAGCCGCCGCCGGCGACATGGGCTGGGGCGTGGTTCGGGCACGGGTAGCGGTGCTCGACGCCGGGATCTGGAGCGGCCACCCGGACATCGGTCCGAACGTGAACGTGGCCCTCAGCCGCTCGTTCGTTCCGGGTGAGCCCGGCATCGACCCGATCGTCTACGGCTTCAACCACGGGACGCACGTGGCAGGGATCATCGCGGCGCCGATCAACAACCGCGGGGTACAGGGTGTGGCCCCCATGGCCGAAATCGTCGCGATCAAGGTGCTCAGGAGCGACACCGGGAGCGGCTCGTTCTCCTGGCTGATCGAGGGGCTCCTCTACGCCGCTTCCATCGGGGCCGACGTGGCCAACATGAGCCTCGGCGCCACGTTCGACCGGATCAACGCCGGCGGCGGCGGGACCGGCCCCCTCCTCGCGGCGCTGAACCGCGCCATCAACTACGCCACGGCGGCGGGAACGCTCTGCGTGAGCGCCGCGGGAAACGAGGGAGTGAACCTCAACAGCCGGCTCTGGTCGATCCCGGCCCAGTCGGGGAACGGAATGGCGGTGGCGGCCACGGGCCCCTGCAACCAGACGGACTTCGACCACCCGGCGTCCTACACCAACTACGGCCAGTCGGTCGTCGACGTGGCGGCGCCAGGCGGCGAGGACATCTGCGGGAACGTCCTCGACTACGTGCTTAGCCCGGGTGGACGCTCGGCGACCGCGTGGCAGTACTACTTCGCGGACGGCACGTCCATGGCGGCTCCGCACGTCTCCGGCGTCGCGGCGCTCATCGTGGGCAAGCACGGGAAGATGAAGCCGGCGCAGCTGCAGGCGATCCTGGAGCAGACCGCCGTCGACATCCTCAAGCCCGGCGCCGATCCCTACTCCGGCAAGGGGCGGATCGACGCGCTGAAGGCGGCCAGGTAACCGGTCCGACCGGCGATAAGGCGGGGCGTTCTACGTCTACGCCCCGCCCTTCGCCAGCTTCTCGAACCGCGGGTTCCCGCGGAGCGCGCCGAACGTCGGGTCGGCGCGGAGCCAGCCGGGCGAGAGGTAGTACGGAATCCGAAGGAGCGGCTCGAGCCGGTCGAGGGCCTTCTCCGGCTCCCCCGTGAGGAGGTGGATCCGGACGAGCTGGTGCTGCATGTAGGGGCCGGCGTAAGCGTTCTTCGAGATCGGGAGGAGAGCCACGCCCCGCTCCCCTTCCTTCACGGCGTCGCTCTTCCGCCCGAGGTACGCGAGGGCGACCCCGAGGAGGGCGTGCTGCTGGGCATCCTCGGGCGTCGCGCGAAGCTGCTCTTCGTAGGCTCTCCGGGCTTCTTCGGCGAAGGCGCGCGTCCGTGACGCGTCCCCCCGGAAGGCCGAGGCCTGGGCGAGATGGACACCCCAGGTGCCCCGGTTGCCGTCGAAGGCGGCCGGCGTGAGGCGCAGCAGAAGGTCCTGCTGCTCCTTCGAGAGGATCCAGACGAGGTCCTGGAAAGTGGCGAAGTAGGCGACGAGCGCCGTCGCCTCGACGCCGGCCGACGCCGCGTCCACGACGCCCCGGGCGCCCGCGGGGCTTCCCTCGGAGAGGTACGTCATCGCCTTCCACTGAACGAGGGCGAGGTTGCCGGGGGCGAGAGCGAGGCCGCGGTCGCACGCTTCGCGCGCTTCCCCGGGCCGCCGCAGGTAGAGGAGGACGAAACCGAGGCGCCGCTTGTTCGCGACGGAACGCGGGTCGAGGCGGTCGGCCTCCCGGAGGTGCTCCAGCGCGGCTGTCCACCGGCCGAGGCGCATCTCCGCGGAGGCCGCCGCGGAGAGGAGCTCGGCGTCGCCGGGCGACCTCTTCTGCCCCTCCACGTAGTACGCCAGCGCCCGCTCGTAGTCGTTCGCGACGGCGAGCTGATAGGCGCCGAGCGCTCCGTAGCCGTCGCCGCGGTCGGGAGCCAGCTTCACGGCCCGCTCGGCCGCCTCGAGAGAGCGCCGCGCGAGGTCCGGCGAGGGCGCGGTGTTGTTGTAGAGGAGGACGCCGGCGCGCGCGAGGCGCGCCCACGCCGCCGCGAAGGAGGGGTCGAGGGCCACGGCGTCCTCGTAGAAGGCGACGGCCTTCCGGAGCGTCGGCGGATCGCCCACGCCCAGCGCCTTCGAGACCTCCTCTCCGTGGAGGAACGCTTCCCAGGCGTCGAGCCGGTCGGTCGGCTTCTCGGAGAGGCGCTTTTCGTCGCCCGCGCCGAGCGCCACGCCGAGCGACCGGGCCACGCGGGACGCGATGTCGGACTGGACCCGGAAGACGTCGGTCAGCTCGGCGTCGAAGGGCTGCTGCCAGCGGAGGGCGGGCGCTCCGGGGCCCGAGATCTCGACCAGCTCCGGGCTCACCTTCACGCGGCTCGTGCCGCCTCCCTTCTCCCAGCGGACGGTGGCCGTCAGGAGGTACCGGACGCCCAGCTCGCGCCCGATCTCGGGAAGGCTCTTCTGCGTCTTCCGGTAGGGGGTCGAGCTCGAGCGCGCGATGACCTCGAGGCCCTTGAGCGCCGTCAGCTTTCCGCGAATCTCGTCCGTGATGCCGTCGGCGAAGTAGTCGTCCCCCGGGGCGCCGAGGTTCTCGAACGGGAGGACCGCGACGCGCCGCGGTTCCCCGCCGGTCGGGGTGGAGTGCCACGTGCGCCGGGAGAGAAAGATCGTCACGACGCCGAGGAGGACGACGGCCGCGATCCCCGCGAGGAGGAGCGCCCCCGGCCTCCGGGATAGGCCCGGGCCGGGCCTCCGCACGGTGGCGCCGGTGCCGCCCGCGATCTCCTGCAGCGCGGAAACCAGGTCCGCCGCCGAGGCGTAGCGGCTCTCGCGCTTCTTCTTCAGGCAGCGGCGGATCACCCCGTCGAGCCCCGGGGGGATCCTCGCCCCGGCGCCCGACAGGTCCGGAGGCTCCTCCCGGAGGATGGCGACCATCGTGGCCGAGACCGTCTCCCTCCGGAACGCCATCCGGCCGGAGAACATCTCGTACAGGACGGCCCCGACGGAGAAGACGTCCGAACGCGGGTCGACCGGCTCGGACTCGACCTGCTCCGGCGACATGTAGGCCAGCGTCCCGACGACGACGCCGGGGGCCGTGACGAGCCGCGTCGTCGGCTGGTCGGCGTCCCGCGTCTCGTGCGGAACCCACGTCCGCTTGGCGAGGCCGAAGTCGAGGATCTTCAGGAGGCCGTCCTTCGTCAGGAAAAGGTTCTCCGGCTTCAGGTCGCGGTGGACGATTCCCTTCTCGTGCGCCGCGGCGAGGCCCCGGACGAGCTGGAGGGCGCAGTCCATGGCCACGTCGGGCGGGAGCGGGCCGGCGCGGAGCTTCTCGCGGAGCGTCTGCCCCTCGAGCAGCTCCGTCACGGCGTAGGAGACGTCTTTCTCGCTCCCGATGTCGAAGATCGACAGGATGTTCGGGTGCGAGAGCGCCGCCACGACCTTCGCCTCGTGCCGGAAGCGGTGGAGCGCCTCGGCGTCCCCGGCGAGGTCGTCGGACAGCACCTTGATCGCGACGTCCCGGTCGAGCCGCGCGTCCCGCGCCCGGAAGACCGCCCCCATCCCGCCCGCCCCGAGCGGGCCGAGGATCTCGTAGGGACCGAGGCGGGATCCGGCGGAGAGGGTCACCGAAAACCTCCCCCTTTCGGAATTCTATTCCCCGCTTCGTGCTACCCTTCGCGCCTCCATGGACGCCCTCGAGAGAAACGACCGCCCCGTCATCTTCGGCCACGAGGTCCTCTCGCTCCTCGCCGCGCGCGGCGGGCGGATGCCGGAGGCTGAGCTGCGCGCCGAGACCGTGCGGGTGTTCGGGCCGGACGCCGTCTTCGGGAACTGCCACGGCGACGCGTTCGGCTTCGACGGCCTCCTCGTCTTCCTCGAGTCGGTCGGAAAGCTTTCGCGGTCGGGCGACGTCGTCGCCCTCGGCCGCGTCCCGGCCTGCTCGGGACACTGACGCCTCGCGATCCTCGCCTCGCGATCATTGAAGACATGCGAGCGTCGATCGCGATACGCTTGCGACATCAGTAGCTGCGCACCGCGAATCGACACGTATCCCCGCCGGAAGGCGGTGCTCGCGCCGGCATGAGCCGCGCTCTCCGCCGCGACACCGCGACCCTTCCGCTCTTCGACGAGGAGCCGTCGCTCCTTCACGGGTTCTTCGAGTCGGCGGCCGCCCGCTGGCCCGACGAGCCGGCCGTCGAGATCCCCCCCGGCACCGGCCGCCCCGGGCGGCGCGTCGTGACGTACGCGACGCTGAGCCGCCAGGCCGACGCGCTCGCCGCGTCGCTCGCGCCGTCCGTCTCGGGCGAATGCGTCGTGGCCATCCTCCTGCCCCGGACGACGGAGCTTCTTTACGCGGCCCAGCTCGGCGCCCTGAAGGCCGGCGCGGCCTGGACCTGCATCGACCCGGCCTTCCCGGACGGCCACGTGCGCGACATCCTCGAGGACTCGGGGGCCGTCGCCCTCGTGACGGACGCGGCCGGGCGCGCCCGGGCCGAGGGAGCGGGCTTCAAGGTCTCCCGCGTGCTCGACGCGGCCGAGGCGGCGTCCCCGCGCCGGACGAAGTCCGCCGTGGCCCGCCCTCCGGGGTGGCTCACCCCGAAGAACCTCGCCTACGTCATCTACACCTCCGGGACGACCGGGCGCCCGAAGGGGGTCCTGATCGAGCACCGGAGCATCGCCAACCTCGTCGGCTCCGACGCCATCGAGTTCGGGCTCGGCCCCGGCGACCGCGTGGCGCAGGGCTCGTCGGCCTCGTACGACTCGTCGGTCGAGGAGCTGTGGCTGGCCCTCGCCTCCGGGGCGACCGTCGTCATGATGGACGACGAGGCGGCCCGTCTCGGGCCGGACCTCGTCGCGTGGTTGCGCCGCGAGCGAATTACCGTCTTCTGTCCCCCCCCGACGCTCCTTCGCACGACCGGCTCCGTGAACCCGCAGGCGGAGCTGCCCGACCTCCGCTTCGTCTACCTCGGGGGCGAGGCGCTTCCCTCCGACGTGGCGGATCGCTGGTCGGACGGCTGGCGCCTCGAGAACGGCTACGGCCCGACGGAGACGACGGTCACGGCGATCCGCACGACGATCCGCAAGGGGGACGAGATCTCCATCGGCCGGCCGATCCGGGGCGTGAAGATGTGGGTCCTGAACGAGGCGCTGGAGGAGGTGCCCGACGGCGAGCGGGGGGAGCTCTGCCTCGGCGGCCTCTGCGTCGCGCGCGGGTACCGCAACCGGCCCGAACTGACGGCGGAGCGCTTCCCGGTCCACCCGAAGTTCGGGCGCATCTACCGGAGCGGCGACCTCGGGCACCGGTCGAAGGACGGGCTCTTCTTCTGCCACGGGCGGATCGACCAGCAGGTGAAGCTCCGGGGCTACCGGATCGAGCTGGAGGCGATCGAGGCCCGACTCGCCGAGTGCGACGGCGTCCTCGAGGCCGCCTGCCGCGTCCAGGGCGAGGGAGCCCGCCAGCTCCTCGTCGGCTTCGTCGTCCCCGCCGATCCGGCGGCGCCCCCGTCGCTGGAGTTCCTTCGCTCCGCGCTCACCGACGTCCTCCCCTCGTACATGGTGCCGGCTCGCCTCGCCCTCCTGCCGCAGCTCCCGAAGTCGGTCGGAGGAAAGCTCAACCGGAAGGAGCTGCCCCTCCTCGAGGACGGCGACCGGAACGGGAAGCGGCCCGTCACGTCGCCGCGCAGCGAGCTCGAGTCGAAGGTCGCCGCGGTCTTCCGCGAGGTCTTCGAGCGGGAGGAGCCGGTCTCGATCCACGACGACTTCTTCTCCGACCTCGGCGGCGACTCCCTCGCCGCCGCCATCGCCGTGTCGCTCCTCCGCGGCGACCCGGCCACGGCCTCGCTCACGGCGCGCGACCTCTACGACGGGCGCACCGTGGCCGAGGTGGCCCGCCGGGCCGTGACCGACGCCGGCCCCGCCGCGCCGACGGACGCCGAGGCGGAGACGCCGGCGCGGGAGACCGTGGATCCCCGCCCCGCCACGCTCGCGCAGGCGGGCTTTCTCGCGCTCGGCCTCCTCGCCGCCTCGCTCCTCGCCGGGGCCGTGGCGCTCACCGCTCTGCCCGCGCTCCTCCGGGCGCTCGGGCTGGTCCCCCTCGTCCTTCTCGGGCCGCTCCTGCTCCTCTTCGCCGCCCACCTCTGGGCCCCCGTCGCCGCGGCCCTCGCCGTCCTCGCCAAGAGGCTCCTCGTCGGCCGCTACGAGCGCGGGCGCGCGCCCGTCTGGGGAGGCCTCTACGTCCGCAACTGGATGGTCCAGCAGGTGCTGAAGCTCGTGCCGTGGGGACTTCTCGAGGGGACCGAGTTCCGGATCGCCGTCCTCCGCGCGCTCGGCGCGCGGATCGGCGAGCGAGTCCACCTCCACCGCGGCGTGAACCTCGCCGAAGGGGGATGGGACCTCCTGACGATCGGCGACGACGTGACGATCGGCCAGGACGTCTCGCTCCAGCTGGCCGAGCTGGAGGACGGGGAGCTGAGCTTCGGCCCCATCGCGATCGGGGACGGCGCCACGCTGGAGCTCCACACGAGCGTCGAGGCGGACTCCACGATCGGGCGCGAGGCGTCGCTGGCCGCCCGCTCGGCCCTGCCCCGCGGCTCGCGGGCTCCCGAGGGCGCGCGGTGGGACGGCATCCCCGCGCGCCCTGCCGGCCGGTGCCCCGGGCC
>DAOMFB010000037.1:0-13138 GCA_035429585.1 Thermoanaerobaculia bacterium | reverse complement strand
AGGCCCTCTCGAAGACGGTCGCGATGCCCTGCCCGAGGCCGATGCACATCGTCGCGACCCCGGTCGCCAGGTTCTTCTTCACCATCTGGTGCAGGAGGGTCGTCGAGATCCGCGCCCCGGAGCAGCCGAGCGGGTGCCCGAGGGCGATGGCGCCGCCGTTGGCGTTCACCTTCGCGTCCATGACGTCGAGGAGCCCGAGGTCCTTGACGCAGGGAAGCGACTGGGCGGCGAAGGCCTCGTTCAGCTCGAAGAGCTGGATGTCCGGGATCGTCATCTTCGCCCGCGCGAGCGCCTTCTTGACGGCCGGGACCGGTCCGTAGCCCATGATCGAGGGGTCGACCCCGACCGACGCCATGGCCTTCACCTTCGCCATCGGGGTCAGGCCGAGCGACTTCGCCCGCTCGGCCGACATGACGAGCATGGCCGAGGCGCCGTCCGAGACGGCCGAGGCGTTCCCGGCGGTGACGGTGCCGTTCTTCGGGTCGAAGACGGGCTTCAGCTTCGACAGGGCGTCGAGCGTCGTGTCGCCGCGGATCACCTCGTCGTCCTCGAAGACCCGCGGGGCGCCCTTCTCGTCGTGCCCCACCATCGGGACGATCTCGGACTGGAAGCGCCCCTCGGTCATCGCGGCGTGCGCCTTCTGGTGCGACCGCAGGGCGAACTGGTCCTGCATCTCGCGTCCGATCCCGTGCATCTTCGCGAGGAGCTCGGCCGTGATCCCCATGTTCATGGCGCCCTTGGCCACCCGCTTGCTCATCGCGGGGTTGATGTCGATGCCGTGCGTCATCGGGACGTGCCCCATGTGCTCGACGCCGCCGACCACGAAGAGGTCGCCCTCCTCGGCCTTGATGGCGAGCGTCGCGGCGTGGAGCGCCTGCATCGACGAGCCGCAGAGGCGGTTGATCGTCTGGGCGCTGACCTCCTTCGGGATCGAGGTCATGAGGGCGGCGAACCGCCCGATGTTGTAGACCTGCTCGAGGGTCTGCTGGACGCAGCCCCAGATGACGTCCTCGATCTCGGCCGGGTTCACCTTCGGGTTCCGGTCGAGGAGCGCCTGCATGACGGCCGCCGAGAGGTTCTCGGCGCGGACGTTTCGGAACATGCCCCCCTTGGAGCGGCCCATCGGGGTGCGGACGGCATCGACGACGACGGCTTCTCTCATCGGATCACTCTCCGGCATGGAAGGGCTGACCCTTCCGGGCGAGGTCGCGCAGCTGGGCGGTCGGCTCGTAGAGCTTGCCGAGCGCGGCGTGCTTCTCGGCGGTGGCGAGGAGGGCGGCGGCGCCGGTCGCGTCGGCCCAGCGGAAGATGCCGCCGCGGAACGGCGGGAAGCCGAGGCCGTAGAGGAGGGCCAGGTCCACCTCCACGGGGCTCGCCACGATGCGGTCCTCGAGGCACCGCGAGCACTCGAGGAGCATCGGCAGCATCATCCGCTCCACGATCTCCTCGTCGGTGACGGTCGCCTTCCCCTTGACGATCGGGGCGAGGAGCGGCGCCACCTCGGGGTCCGGGCTCTTCTTCGGCGGCCCCTTCTTCTCGGGCTTGTAGACGTAGAACCCCTTCCCGTTCTTCTGCCCGAGGCGCTGCGCCTCGAACATCGCCTCGCTCGCGGTCTTTCCGGTGTGTCCCATCCGGTCGGGAAAGCTCGCGGCCATCACCTTGTCGGCATGGACGGCCGTGTCGATCCCGACGACGTCGAGGAGATACGCGGGGCCCATCGGCCAGCCCCACTTCTCCATCACCTTGTCGATCCGGACGAAGTCCACGCCGTCCTCGACCAGCTTCATGAAGCCGGCGAAGTAGGGGAAGAGGACGCGGTTGACGAGGAAGCCGGCGCAGTCGTTCACGACGACCGGCGTCTTGCCCATCGCCTGGGCATAGGAGACGGCGGTCGCGATGGCCGCCTCGGACGACTTCTTCCCCCGGATCACCTCCACGAGCGGCATCTTCGGCACCGGGTTGAAGAAGTGCATCCCGCAGAAGTCCTCGGGGCGCTTCAGGCCCTCGGCGAGCCGCGTGATCGAGATCGTCGACGTGTTGCTCGCGAGGATGGCCCCGGGCTTCAGCACGTCCTCCACCTCGGCGAGGACCGTCTTCTTGACGATCTCGTTCTCGACGACCGCCTCGACGACGAAGTCCACGGAGCCGAAGTCGCCGTAGGAGAGCGTCGGCCGGATGCGGCCCAGCGTCTCGGCCATCTTCGCCGGGGTCATCTTCCCGCGCGAGACCTGCTTCTCGAGGAGCTTGCCCGCCTCCTGGAGGCCGAGATCGATCGCCTTCGGGCTGATGTCCTTCATGGCGATCGGGATCTTCTTCGACGCCGACTGGTAGGCGATCCCGCCGCCCATGATCCCGGCGCCGAGGACGGCCGCGTTCTCCACCTTCCGCGCCGCCTTCGAGGCCTTCTTGGCGATCTTCTTCAGCATCTGGTCGCCGAGGAAGACGCCGACGAGGGCGGCGGCGACCGGGCCGCGGGCGATCCGGACGAAGGCCTCGGTCTCGATCGGCAGCGCCTCGTCGCGCCCCTTCCGCGCCCCCTTCTCGATCACCTCGATCGCGGCGACCGGGGAGGGGTAGTTCGGCCCGGCCTTGCCGCCGACGAAGGCCTTCGACGTCTCGAAGGCCATCGTCGCCTCGATCTTGTCCAGCTGGAGGGGGCCCGTCTTCTCGGCGCGGCGCTTCTTCCAGTCGAGGCGGCCGGCCGCTGCCTCCTTGATGACGCCGACCGCCGCCTCGCGGAGGTCCGCCTTCGCGACGACGCCGTCGACCGCGCCGACCTTGAGGGCGTCGGCCGCGGACCACTGCTCGCCCGACGCGATCCACTCGATGGCGTTGTCGGCCCCGCAGAGGCGCGACAGCCGGACCGTCCCGCCCCAGCCGGGGAAGATCCCGAGCTTCGTCTCGGGGAGTCCGACCTTCGCGTCGTCGGCCATCACGCGGTAGCTCGCCGCGAGGCAGATCTCGAAGCCGCCCCCGAGGGCGACGCCGTTGATCGCGGCGACCGTCGGGCAGGGGAGGTCCTCGAGGTCGGAGAAGGTCCGGTTGACCCCGGCGATCCACGCCGTCATCTCCTCGGCGGGCCGCTTGAAGTGGGTGAGGAACTCCGTGACGTCGGCGCCGACGATGAAGACGTCCTTGCCGCTCGTCAGGAGAACGCCCTGGAGCCCCTTCTCGGCCTTGAGGAGGTCGACGGCCTCCCGGAGCTCCTTCAGCGTCAGGGTGTTGAACTTGTTGACCGAGTCCCCCTGGAGGTCGAACTTCAGCTCGACGAATCCTTCGTCCAGGGGGAAACACTGGATCGCCTGGCCGGCGTATTTCATGCGCGTCTTCTCCTCAGCCGGGAGGGCGACGGCAGCGCCTCGGGCCCTCCCCCGGGGCGATCCTATAACGAAGAATGAGCCATGGCTCAGCGAAAATGAGCCCCCGCTCACCCGGCGCGCCCGGGGCCCCGGACGCGGGCGTAGACTGCCGCCGGGAAGCCGGACAGGCTGGCCCGAGGTGAAACCATGGCGGACAGCGTCTACAAGGTCATCGAGCTCGTCGGCACGAGCAAGGAGTCGTGGGAGAAGGCCGCGGCCTCGGCCGTGGCGGCGGCGTCCAAGAGCCTGCGGGACCTCCGGATCGCCGAGATCGTCCAGCTCGACATGCACGTCGAGAACGGGAAGGTCATGGCCTACCGGGCCAAGGTCAAGGTCTCCTTCAAGTACACCCCCGGGAAGTGAGCGCCGCGCCCCGACGGGGGCGCGCGGGCCGGGCCCGTCCTCAGGCGGAGGTCTTCCGGAAGCGGAGGACCGCCGTGCCGATGATGAGGACGGTGAAGGCGACGAGGGCGGCGACGGGCTCCCAGAGGTCCGCGAAGCCGGCGCCGCGAAGGACGATGCCGCGGATCACCTCGATGAAATAGCGGGCGGGGACCAGGTACGTCACGAGGCGGAAGCCCGCCGGCATCCCGTCGATCGGGAAGACGAAGCCCGAGAGGAAGACGAACGGGAGCATGAAGAAGAACGACATCTGCATCGCCTGGAGCTGTGTCTTCGCGACGGTGGAGACGAGCATCCCGAGGCCGAGCACGGCGGAGATGAAGACGAGGCCGACGGCGTAGAGGCCGGCGAGGCTCCCGGCGACCGGAATGTCGAAGACGAACCGCATCAGGAGGACGACGAGCGTCAGCTGGAAGAGGCCGATCAGGAGAAAGGGGAGGATCTTTCCGAGGATCAGCTCCGTCCGGGTGAACGGCGTCACCTGCAGCTGCTCGAGGGTGCCCCGCTCGCGCTCGCGGACGATCGCCATCGCCGTGAACTGGATCAGGGTGAAGCTCAGGAGGATGGCGAGGAGCCCCGGGACGACGAACACCGCGGTCCGGAGGTCGGGGTTGTACCAGGCCCGGATCCGGAGGTCGACGGGGAGACGGTCCGCGCTCCAGCCGGCGCGGCGCGCGATCGTGGCGACCGAGAGCTGCGTGGCGACGCCGCCGGCCACCCCCATCGCCTGGCTGGACACGACCGTGTCCGAGGCGTTGACGACGAGGAGGGCCCGTGCGGCGCGGCCGCTCCGCCGGTCCTTCCCGTAGTTCCGGTCGATGACCAGGCCGACCGACGACCGGTTCGCGTCGAGCTCGCGCTTCAGCTCCCCGAAGGAGCCGACGGAGCCGAGGACGCGGAAGTACCCGCTCGCCGCGACCTTCGCCACGAGCTCGCGGCTCTCGAAGGAGCGGTCCTCGTCGAGGACGACGGTCCGGAGGTGCTTGACGTCGAAGTCGATGGCGAAGCCGAAGATGAGCGTCTGCATGACGGGGATGAGGACGATCATCCGGAGGCTCACCCGGTCCCGGAAGAGCTGGCGGAACTCCTTCGTGACGAGGGCGAGGAGCCGTCTCACGCCGCCCTCTTCCGGAACTTGAGCGCCGCGGCGCCCACGATGACGACGGCGTAGAGCACGAGAAGCGCGACGGAAGGCCACAGGTCGGCGAGGCCCGCGCCCCGGAGGACGATCCCCCGGATCACCTCGATGAAGTAGCGCGCCGGGATCAGGTAGGTCAGCAGCTGGAAGAACCTCGGCATCCCGTCGATCGGGAAGACGTAGCCCGACAGGAAGACGAACGGGAGGAGGAAGAAGAAGGAGAGCTGGACCGCCTGCATCTGCGTCTTCGCGGCCGTGGAGACGAGCATCCCGAGGCCGAGGACGCAGAAGATGAAGACGAGGCCGGCCGCGTACAGGCCGGCCACGCTTCCGACGACCTCGATGCCGAAGACGAACCGCATCAGGCCCGTGACGAGCGTCATCTGCAGGAGGCCGATCAGGAGGAAGGGAAGGATCTTCCCGACGACGAGGCCGAGGCGCGAGACGGGAGAGAGCCGGAGCTGCTCCAGCGTGCCGCGCTCCTCCTCCCGGACGATCGCCACGGCCGTGAAGGGGATCAGCGTGAAGGTGAGGATCAGGGCGAGGAGGCCGGGGATGACGAAGGTCGCCGTCCGGAGTTCCGGGTTGTACCAGGCCCGGACGCGGAGGTCGACCGGCGGGTCGGCGCCCTTCCAGCCCGCCCGGCGGAGCAGGATCCCGGCGGAGAGCTGGCGGGCGACGCCGGAAGCCACCGCGATGGCCTGCGAGGAGACGACGTTGTCGGAGCCGTTCACCACGAGGAGGACCTCCGCGGGGACGCCCCGCCGCAGGTTCCGGGCGTACTCGCGGTCGATCACGAGGCCCACCGCGGCGTGTGCCGCGTCGAGCTCGCGGCCCATGGCCTCGAGGGTGTCCGCGGTGGTCACGACGCGGAAGTAGTCGCTCGCCGTCAGCTTCGCCACGAGCTCGCGGCTCTCGAAGGAGCGGCTCTCGTCCACGACGACGGTCTTCAGCTGCTTGACGTCGAAGTCGATGGCAAAGCCGAAGAGGAGCGTCTGGAAGATCGGGATGAAGAAGATGAGCCTCACCGTGATCGGGTCGCGCCGGAGGTGCGCGAACTCCTTCCAGACGAGGGTGAGGAGGCGCTTCACGCGGCCTCCGCCTTCCGCGCCGCACGCTGCCGGGCCAGCGAGACGAAGACGTCCTCGAGCGACGGCTCGGCGGGGGCGGGCGTCCCCGTCCGGGAGAGGAGGCGCATCGCGGCCTCACCGGTGCCGGGGCGCGCGACGGCGCGCAGGCGGGTCCCGAAGAGGTAGGCGTCCTCGAGCGCGGCCTCGCCGCGGACGGCCGCGAGGGCGGTGAAGGGCTCGGCGCCGGCCGGGGCCTCGAAGAGGCGGCCGGCCAGCTCTTCCTTCAGGTCGTGCGGCGTCCCCTCGGCGATCAGCTCGCCCTCGAGGATGAAGGCGAGGCGGTCGCACTGCTCCGCCTCGTCCATGTAGTGCGTCGTGACGAGGACCGTCATGCCGCGGGCGGCGGCCAGCTCGTAGATGAGGTCCCAGAAGACGCGCCGCCCCTTCGGGTCGACGCCGCCCGTCGGCTCGTCCAGGAAGAGGAGCTCGGGCTCGTGGAGGAGGGAGGCCGCCAGGGCCACGCGCTGCCGCCAGCCGGTCGAGAGCGTCTCGGTCAGCTCGGGCAGCAGCTTCGCGAAGGCGAGGCGACCGGCCAGCTCGCGGATCCGCTCCGCGAGGCGGGCGTTCGAGAGACCGTAGGCCGCCCCGAAGAAGCGGAGGTTCTCCTCCACCGTCAGGTCGAGGTAGAGGGAGAACTTCTGGCTCATGTAGCCGAGCCGCGTCTTCCAGCGCTCGGTGTCGCGGACGACGTCGAGGCCGCCGAGGCCGGTCACGGTGCCGGCGGAGGGGGCGAGGAGCCCGGTCAGCATCCGGATCGTCGTCGACTTGCCCGAGCCGTTCGGGCCGAGGAAGCCGAAGACCTTCCCGCGGGGGATGTCGAAGTCGACCGACCGGACCGCGACGACGTCGCCGAACTTCCGCGTCAGCCCCCGGACGGTGACGGCGGCAGGATGAGCGGAGCCCCCGTTGCCGCTCACGCGCGCCCCTCCCCGGCCAGGACGAAGACGTCTTCGAGAGAGGGCGCGATCCGGCGAATGTCGTCTGCGACGACGAGGCCCTCGAGCGCCGTTCGGATCTCTCCTTCCAGGAGACTCCCGGGCCCCTCCCGTCCCCGGGCATGAAGCCTCGTCCCGAAGAGCGAGACGTCGTCCACCGAGGGGACGGCGGCGAGGCGGGCGCGGACGGCGAGGCGGTCGTCCGTCCGGATCTCGACGAGGGGACGCGGGTACGACGCGAGGATCTCGTCGCGCGTCCCGACGGCCGCGAGGCGCCCTTCGTCGAGGAAGCCGATCCGCGTGGCGTACTCGGCCTCGTCCATGTAGGGCGTCGACACGAGGATCGTGAGCCCCTCGGCGTGGAGCTGGTTCAGGAGGAGCCAGAACTCGCGCCGCGAGACGGGGTCGACGCCGGTCGTGGGCTCGTCGAGAAGGAGGAGGTCGGGCCGCGTCAGGAGGGCGGCCACGAGGGAGAGCTTCTGCTTCATCCCGCCCGAGAGCGCGCCCGTCGGTCGCGCGCCGACGCCCGAGAGCCCGACGCGCGAGAGGAGCGCCGCCGCCCGCGCCGTCGCCTCGGCGTCCGGAATCGCGTACATCCGGCTGCGGAGGAGAAGGTTTTCGTCGACGGAGAGGTCCTCGTAGAGCGAGAAGCGCTGCGGCACCATGCCGAGGGTTCCCTGCCCGTCGAGCCGGAGCGTTCCGCCCGTCGGCGCGAGCAGCCCGGCCACGACCCGGAAGAACGTCGTCTTCCCGGCGCCGTCGGGACCGATCAGGGCGAAGAGCTCTCCGCGGGCGACGTCCAGCGTCACACGGTCCAGCGCCGTCACGGCGCCGAACCTCCGCGTGAGACCCCGCGCTTCGATCATTTCGCCGGTGTCGTCGTCGTCGCGGCCCGGACCACGACCTCGGCGGGCTGGCCGGGCACGAGCGGCTCGCTCCAGCCGCCGTCGAGGTCCACCTTGGCCGCGTAGACGAGGTTCACGCGCTCGCGCCGCGTCTCGACCGGCTTCGGCGTGAACTCGGCGTCGGGAGAGATCTCGGTCACGTGGGCCGGGAAGCTCTTTCCGCGGAAGGCGTCGACGGCGACCGTGGCCGGCTGGCCCTGCCGGACCCGCCCCAGCTGGGTTTCGGGGACGAAGGTCCGGACGTAGAGCCGGTTCGCGAAGGCGAGCGTCAGGGCGGGCGCGCCGGGCCCGAGGAGGAGCCCCGGCTCGGCGATCCGGTGGAGGACGACGCCGTCGGCCGGGGCGCGGATCTCGCCCTCCTTCGCGACGGTCTCGGACTGGAGAAGGACGCTCTTCGCCCGGTCGACGTCGTAGCGCGCCTGCTCCGTCTGGTGCTTGCGGAAGCCCTCCCGCGCGAGCTGGAGGCGCTCGAGACTGATCTTCAGGTTGGCCTCGGCGCGCTCGAGGTTCGTACGCGCGACGTCCACGTCGCGCGGCGTGCCCACCTTCTTCGAGAGGAGGGCGACCTGCCGGTCGAGCTCGGGGCGCGCCAGCTCGACCGCGGCGCGCCGGTCCGCGACCTCCTGTTCGGCCGCCTTGATCTCCGCCTCGCGGCTTCCGGCCTGGAGGTCCTCGTACCGCGCCTGGCTCGACTCCAGGGCCCGGCGGTCCCGCTCGACGGAGAGCGCCGTCTCGCCGAGGTCGAGGGTCACGAGGAGGTCGCCCGCCTTGACGCGGTCCCCCTCGCGGACCTTCACCTCGACGACGCGGCCCGCGACCTTCGGGGCGAGGTCGACGGTGGGGGCCTCGAGGCGGCCGTTGAGCCGGACGGTGTTCGGGTCCTCCTTCGTGCGGCAGGCCGCGAGGAGGAGGAGGGGAGCGATGGCGAGGGCGGCGCGTCGGATCATGGCGTCAGACCTCCGGCTTCGCGAGGATTCCCGAGACGGAAAGCTCCCGCGCGGCGGGAACGGGGGCGCGCTTCCGGCGGAAGAGCCGCGCGAGGGCCTGCTGGACGTCGTCGAAGAGCGAGTAGGCGACCGGAGTGGCGAGGAGCGTCAGGAGGAGCGCCAGCGTCTGCCCGCCGGCGATGACGGAGCCGATCGCGCGGTTCGTCCCGGCGCCCGGCCCCGAGGAGACGACGAGGGGGAGCATGCCGGCCACGAAGGCGAGCGTCGTCATCAGGATCGGGCGGAGCCGTTCGCGGCTCGCCTCGACGACGGCCTCGTCGCGAGGCAGGCCCCGCTCGCGCAGCTGGTTGGCGAACTCGACCTGGAGGATGCCGTTCTTCTTCACGACGCCGAAGAGGACGAGGATGCCGAGCGAGGTGAAGATGTTCACGGACTGTCCGAAGAGGAGAATCGCGAGCAGGGCGAAGGGGACCGTGAGCGGGAGGGCCACGAGGATCGTGATCGGGTGGAGCCAGCTCTCGAACTGGGCGGCCAGGATGAGGTACATGAAGACGAAGGAGAGGCCGAAGGCGAGGAGGAAGTTCTGCGCCGCGCGGCCCTGCTCCTTCGACCGGCCGATGAAGCGGGTCGTGTAGGCGGGGTCGAGCTTCATGGCTTTCGTCTCCCGGACCAGCGCGTCGATGGCGTCCTGCGAGGAGGTGCCCGGGGTCATGTTCGCGAAGATCGTCACCTGCCGCCGGCGGTTGAGCCGGTTGATCTCCGAGGGGCCGGTCCCGGGGCGGGCCGACGTGACGTCGTCCAGCGGGACGCCGCCGAGGCGGAGCGAGGGGACGTTGAAGCGCCGGAGCGTCGAGCGGTCGGTCCGGTCCTCGGGGCGCGCCTGGAGCCAGACGTCGTACTGCTCGCCGCCGTCGTCGAAGGCCCCCGCCTTCTCGCCGGCCACGAGGATCCGGAGCGTCTCCGCGACGTCGGCCACCGAGACGCCGAGGTCCGACGCCTTCGACCGCGCCACCGTGATGCCGATCTCGGGCTTGCCGAAGATGAGGGACGAGTCGACGTCCACGACGCCGGGGACCGCGGCGAGCTTCTTCTTCAGCTCCTCGGAGATCGCGGCGAGCCGGTCGAGGTCGGGGCCGTTGACGACGTACATGATCTCGGAGTTCTTCACCCCGCCCGAGAAGGCGTTCACGTAGCTGACGTCCGTCCGGAGGTTTTCGCCAGCGAAGAGAGGGAGGACGCTCCGGCGGACCCGGGTCATGACGTCCGTCTGGCTCTCCGCCCGGGAGCCGACCTCCGAGAGCTTCACGTAGACGCTTCCGACGTTCGCGGTCCGCTTGGCGTCGGCGGCGACGGTCGTCAGCGTCGATTCGACTCCCGGGAGCTTCTGGATCTCGCGGGCGATCCGGGTGCCGAGGAGGCCGGTCGCCTCGAGCGACGTCCCTTCGGGCGCGCGGAAGTTCACCTCGAACTGCGACTCGTCGTCATAGGGGAGGAAGTTCTTCGGGACCTTCTGGCCGAGCGGAACCGTCGCGAGGAGGGCCAGGCCCGAGATCAGGACGATCGCCCAGCGGTGGGCCATCGACCACTTCAGGAGCGTCATGTAGAAGGCGTCCACGTACCGGTAGAAGCCGCCGCGCGTCCCGCCGCCGTGCGCCGAGGTCGGCGTCCGCTTCAGGAGCCGGGCCGAGAGCATCGGCGTCAGCGAGAACGAGATCACGAGGGAGACGAGGATCGCGAAAGCCATCGTCAGGCCGAAGGAGTTCATGAAGCGGCCGACGATGCCTCCCATGAAGGCGACGGGGAGGAAGACGGCCACGAGGGAGAGCGTCGTCGCGAGGACGGCGAGGCCGATCTCCTTCGTCGCGTCGATGGCCGCCTGGAACGGCGCGATCTTCTTCTCCTCGATGAACCGGAAGATGTTCTCGAGGACCACGATCGCGTCGTCGATGACGATGCCGACGGCGAGCGTCAGCGCGAGGAGCGTGAGGACGTTCAGCGTGAAGCCCATCGCGTACATGAGGGCGTAGGTCGCGACGATGGAGGCGGGGATCGCGACGGCCGCGATGAGCGTCGAGCGGAGGTTCCCGAGGAAGAGGAGGACGACGAGGGCCGCGAGGAAGCCGCCGAGGAGAAGGTGTTCCTGCACGGTCCGGACGGCCGCGAGGATGAACTGCGACTGGTCCCGGACGATCTCGTACGCGTACCCGGCGGGGAGCTGCGGCGCGAGCTCGGCGAGGCGCGACTTGACGCGGTCCACGACCTCGATCGTGTTCGTGCCGGACTGCTTGCGGACGGAGAGGACGACCGTCGGCAGGCCGTCCTTCGCGGCGACGGTCTTCGCCTCCTCGACCCCGTCCTCGACCGACGCGACGTCGCCGATCCGGATCGGGAGGCCCCCCCGCTCCGTGATGACGACGGACTCCAGCTCCTTCGGCTCGCGGACGCGGCCGTAGACGCGGACGGTGGCCTCCCGGGCGCCGGCCTTCAGCGTCCCGCCCGGGATCTTGACGTTCTGGGTCTGGAGCGTCCGCCGGACGTCGACCGGCGTGAGGCCGTAGGCCTTCAGCCGCTCGGCGTCGAGCCTCACGTTGATCCGCCGCGTGCGGCCGCCGAGGATCTTCACCTCGCCGACGCCGTCGATCGACTCGAGCTGGCGGCGGAGGACCTTGTCCGCGAACTGGGTCGTCTCGCGGAGCGACCGCTTCCCCGAGAGGGCGACGTTCAGGATCGGCGTGGCGTCGGGGTCCAGCTTCTCGACGATGGGCGGGTCGATCCCGCGGGGGAGGTCGCCGAGGACGCGGTTCACCTTGTCGCGCACCTCCTGCGCGGCCACGTCGACGTTCTTCTCGAGGATGAAGGTGACGAAGATCTGCGAGATCCCCTCGGCCGAGGTGGACTGCAGCTCGTCGATGCCGGCGATCGTGTTGATCGACTCCTCGATCTTGTCGGTGATCTCGGTCTCCACCTCCTCGGGGGCCGCCCCGTCGAGCCGGGTGATGACGGAGATCGTCGGGAAGTCGACCTTCGGGAAGCGGTCCGTGCCGAGCCGGGTGTACCCGACGCCGCCGACGACGATGAACGCGAGGATCAGGACGGACGCGAAGACGGGGCGGCGGACGCAGAGTCGGGCGAGGGCCTGCATGGTCTCGTCTCCCGCGCCCCGTCAGCGGGCGACCTCGAGGCCGTCGGTGAGCCGGCGGTCCGGGTTCAGGACGACCCGCTCGCCCGCGGCGAGGCCCGACCGGACCTCGACGTCGTCGCCCCGCCGCTCGCCGAGCGCGACGAGGCGCTCGGAGACCCGGTCCGTTCCGAGGACGAAGGCGCGCGAGACGCCGGCTTCCGTGACGACCGCGGCGCGGGGAACGAGGAGGACGGGGACCGTGACGGGCAGCTCGACCTCCGCGGTGGCGAAGAGCCCGGGCTTCAGGAGGTGACCCGCGTTCGGGACGTGGGCCTCGACGACGAGGGTCCGCGCCTCGGAGCGGAGGGACGGCCCGACGTAGGCGATCCGCCCCTCGAAGGTCCGGTCGGGGAAGGACTGGACCGAGAGCCGCACGACCTGTCCGACCTTCACGGCGCCGACGGCCGACTCGGGGATCGCGAGCTCCGCGCGGAGCGGCTCGATCTTGACGAGCCCGGCGACGGACTGGCCGCGGCGGACGAAGGCCCCTTCGGAGACCTTCTTCTCCGTCACGAGGCCGGCGAACGGCGCGCGGATCGTGCAGTCCTCGAACGCCTTCTCGGCGAGCGTGAGCTGCGCGGCGGCCAGGTCGAGGTCGATGCTCTTCCGCTCGTCCTCGGCCTTCGCGACGACCTGCTTCTTCCGGAGCTCGGCGTAGCGGGCCACCTCGGACCTCGCCCAGGCGAGGTTCGCCCGCGCCTGCTGGAGCGTCGCCTTCGCCTCGCGGTCGTCGAGCGTGGCGAGGACGGCGCCCTTCTCGACGAGGGAGCCGCGCTCGACGAGGACGCGGGAGACGCGGCCGTCGCGCTCGGCGGCCACGTCCGCGCTCTCGTCGGCGACGAGCGCACCCGTCACGGCGAGCGTCTTCGGGAGCGTCTTCGGCTCGACGAGGGCGGAGGTCACGCGGATCGGCTCGGCCGCCGGCCCGCGCTGCGCCGTGGCGCCGCCGGCCTTCGCGCAGCCGAGGCCGGACGCGAGAAGCGCCGCGCGGGGGAGGGCCGCGAGGCGCGCGGGCGGGCCAAGGACCGGACGAACGTCCTCTGCGTCGTGACGGCGATCGCCGGCGAGGGCTTCCCGTCGGCCGTCGTCACGACGATCGACAACAGGACGGGCGACACGAGGAACCTCCCGCTCGTCCCCT
>DAOMFB010000036.1:0-13360 GCA_035429585.1 Thermoanaerobaculia bacterium | reverse complement strand
CCGCGCCGTGGCTCCCGGGCGGCGCCGCGGACGGCGAGCCGCCTCCCGGGCTCGTCGAGGCGCTCTCCCCGCGATTCCTGAGAACGATTCTCGACCTTCCATCGGTGACGCCCATCGTCCCGCGCCTGCTGACCCGGACGGCCCTCGCGTACCACCTCCGCGGCCGGCCGGCCGAGGCGCGGCGCTTCGTGGCCGAAGCGCTCCGGCTCGACCCGATGGACGCCGACGCCCTCCGGCTCCGCGAGGCCCTCGGGCCGTAGCGGACGGCGGCCGTTCCTGCAGCGGGAAGGCGGGACCTCGCGTCGGATGTCGGACCGGGCACCGGCGGGACGAGCGGGAGGTCGGGCGGGACGAGCTTCCGCGAACGCCTCCCCCCGGCGCAGTCGTCGAGCTGGACGAAGAGCCCGTCGGGGCTGAGGAGGACGAGATCGGCGCGGCTGTTTCCGTTCAGGTCGGAGACGGCCGCGAGCGCGTCGTTGTAGCCGTACGGACGAATCCCGGCAGGGGAGGGAAGCCAGGCGTTCGTGAAGGACCCGTCGCCATCGCCGAGATAGGCGGCGGCGAGGTGTCCGACCGTGCTCGTCACGACGTCGGTGCGGCCGTCGGCGTCGAGGTCGGCCAGCGCAAGGAAGCCGCCCGGGCCGCCCGGGCCGAGGAACGACGACATCTCGAACCCCGTCGCCCCCTGACGGAAGATCTCGAGAACCGCTCCGACGCGGGTGACGGGAAGGGCCACGATCTCGAGACTTCCGTCGCCGTCGAGATCGGCGATCCGGAAATCGGGCGCGCCGTAGTGCGCGCCCGCCAGGAAGTCGGGAGGGCCGAAGGTCCCGGTCGACGTACCGCGGAGCGCGAGGATCCCCCCGCCGTAGATGAGGAGGTCGACGCTCGCCACGACGTCGGGGACGCCATCCCCGTTCACGTCGATCAGGCGGAGGATGCGAGGCGACACCGTGGTCCCCGGGACCGTCAGGGTGACGAGATTCCGGGGGGGCCGGCCCTCCGGTTCCAGGAGGAGAAGGGTCGCGCCGACGGCCGCGAGGAGCTTCCGCTCTCCGTCGGCGTCGGCGTCGAGGACGTCGCCGACCGCGACGAGGCCTTCCGGCTTCGCCCAGGTCAGGCCGGTCCGAAAGCCGCCGCGCTTGTCGCCGAGGAGCTCGACGAAAGAGTCAGGGCCTTCGGCCAGAAAGTCGGTCCAGCCGTCGCCGTCGATGTCCGTGGCCGAGCGGGGGCGGAGCCCGGCCGGAAGCGGCGAGGGTCCCTCGACGAACGACCCGTCGCCGTTCCCGTGAAGGAGAGCGGCCCGCGCGGGAGACCAGAGGAGGATGTCGGGGAGCCTGTCGCCGTCGAAGTCCCCGACGAAGATCTCGGGCTTCACGTCCGGGTCGGTGTCGGCAATCCGGACCGGCGGGAGGAAGCCGGGGACGGCGCACGGCTGGCCGGGAGCCGGAACGCCGGCGAGGGCGACGAGGAGGAGCGCGGCGAGAAGGAGGACCACCCGGCGCACGGAGGTCCGTTCGCATCGCGCGTGCCATCGGGGGGCGCCCGGAAAAGGCGACGGGCCGTACCTAGATCGCCCCGAACTCCTTCCCGACCGCCGTGAAGGCCGCCACGGCCTCGTCGAGGTCGGCGTCGGTGTGGACGGCGGAGACCTGGCAGCGGAGGCGGGCGTGTCCCTGCGGGACGACCGGGAACCCGAACCCCGAGACGTAGACGCCCCGCCGGAAGAGGGCGTCCGACATCGCGAGGGCCTTCGCCGTGTCGCCGACGATCACGGGGACGATCGGGTGGATTCCCTCGGGGATCGTGAAGCCCGCGGCCTTCATCTTCGTCCGGAACGTGAGGGCGTTCTTCTGGAGCGTCCGGACGGGCGACGGGTCCTCCATCAGCATCCGGAACGCCTCGAGCGAGGCGGCGGCGACCGCCGGGGGAAGCGAGTTGGAGAAGAGCGTCGTCCGGGAGCGCTGGCGGAGGAGGTCGATCACCGGCGCCGGCCCCGTGATGAAGCCGCCGGCGGCCGAGCCCATGGCCTTGCCGAGGGTCGAGGTGTGGATCGGGATCCGATCCCTCACGCGGAGGTGCTCCGCCGTCCCGCGCCCCGTGGCGCCGAGGACGCCGGTGGCGTGCGAGTCGTCGACGACGAGCGTCGTCGCGTACCGGTCGCAGAGGTCGGCCAGCTCCCGGAGCGGCCCGACCTCTCCCTCCATCGAGAAGACGCCGTCCGTGATCAGGAGGCGCCGGCGGCAGGCCTGCGCGTCCTTGAGCGCCGTCTCGAAGGCGGCGAGGTCGCCGTGCGGGACGATGAAGCGCTTCGCCTTGCAGAGCCGGATGCCGTCGATGATCGAGGCGTGGTTCAGGGCGTCGGTGAGGACGGCGTCCTCCTCGTGGAGGAGGGGCTGGAAGAGCCCTTCGTTGGCGTTCCAGCACGACATGTAGAGGATGGCGTCGTCCGTCCCGAAGAAGCGCGAGATCGCCTCCTCCAGCTCCTTGTGGAGCCGCTGCGTGCCGCAGATGAACCGGACCGAGCCGAGGCCGCTGCCCCACCGCGAGACGGCGGCCCGCGCGGCCTCGACGATCCGGGGGTGGTTCGCGAAGCCGAGGTAGTTGTTCGAGGTGAGCATCAGGACGTCGCGCCCGTCCACGCGGATCCGCGCGCCCGTGGGGGTCTCGAGCACGCGTTCGGTCTTGTACGTCCCCGCGGCCCGGAGCGACGCGATCTCGCTCCGGCACCAGTCGATCAGCGGCATGTCCATGGCGGCGAGGTTAACGCAAAGAAAAGCGGGCCCGCGAGGGCCCGCGCCCGGGGCGGAGCGGAGAGGAGCTTCAGCTCTTCGTCGTGATGGAGAGGGCGATGAACGGGCTCGCCATCGGGCTCATGCCGGAGGTGTCCGTTCCGGCGGGGCTCGCCGCCATCGTCGGGAGCGTGTAGCCGGTCACCGTGACCTTGCTCCCCACCGCCGGGCTCCCGTCGATCTTCGTCAGTCCCGTCACCAGGACCATCCGGTCGGCGATCCTCCAGAGCCCCAGCGTGCCGGTCGGCGGCATCGCCTGCACCGGGCCGTCGAAGCTCGTCGTCTCCCCGGGGACCGGGGGCGGCGGCAGGAGGACCTTGACGATGGAGACGGCCACGAGACGCGACGGCATCCCCATCATCGGATCGGGCGGGTTGACGATCCGGGCGACGACGTCCACGGTGTCGCCCACTTTCGGGTCGCCGACGATCTTCGTCTCCGCCGTGACACCCACCGTCCGGTCGCCGATCGTCCAGCTCGCGGCCCCGATCTCCTTGACGACGCCCTGGAAGAGCATCGGCGGGGGCTCGACGCTCTTCCCGTGGGCCACGACCCTCACCGCGGTCAGCGTGTCGCCGGCGGCGACGACCCAGACCTCCGCCTGCATGCCCGGCTTGAGGTCCGCGAGGGAGCGGATCGGCGACCCGGCGTCCTCGCCCGCGAAGACCGTCCGGCCGTCGACGAGGACCACGCGGTGGAGCATCGAGAAGCTGTCGGTGCCGACGCTCTCGATCTCGCCCTGGAGGAGGGCGTAATCCGGGGGCCGGACGACGGCGTGGAGCGCCTTCAGGGGGGGCGGCGGGAAGATGGTGATGGCGACGTCCGGGGCCACGACGAGGGCGGTGAGGTGCGCCCCGGGGCTGATCGGCGGCACGACGGCGTCGGACGGGTCGGCGTCCCCGGCGACGATCCGGGCGGAGGAGAGGTCGACCTGGAGGAGGCGGGAGCCGATCAGCGTGGCCACGCGCGTCGTCTCGTCGAAGCTCGTGACGATTCCGTTGACGGCCGCCGGGACCGCCACGGGGAGGACCGAGGCCATCTCCGAGCCGGCGGCCATCTGCGCGCCGGCGGTCCCCGGCCGGAGGACGAGGAACAGGAGAGCCACGATGCCGGAGGCGGGGAGCGCGAGGAACCAGGTCGGACGGGGGGCTCGGAGCCGGCGGGCGATCGGCGTGGACATCGTGACCCTCCTGGAGATCGGCGCTCCCCGGTAAGTGGCGCGAGGAGCCGCCGCCTAACGCCCCGTCAGCGTTTCCGGCTCTTCTTCGCGACCGGTCGCTTCGCCGCCTTTTTCTTCGGGGCGGCTTTCTTCGCGGTCTTCTTCGGGGCGGGCCGCGCCTTCTTCGCCGGCTTCTTCGGCGCGGTCTTCTTCTTCGCGGGCTTCCGGGCGGGCGGCCGGGAGGTCCCGCGGGCCTTGTCGCGCTGCCGCCGCGCGGCCAGCTTGTGCCGGACCAGCTCGTCCACCCTCGACGCCGGGATCCACTCCTCGTCCGGGTGAAGCTCCGAGGCCTGGAACAGGATGATCCGGTACCCGTCGGGGTCGAGGATCTCGGCCGAGCGTCCGGTGAACTCCTCCGCGGGGGGCCGCGTGACCGTGACGCCTCTCTCCTTGAGGAGCCCGAGCGCCGAGTCGAGGCTCGGCGTGGAGAAGACGGCGGCCACCTGGTTGCGCGCGGGCACCTCGCCCGGTCGGAGGGGGGTGAGCTTCAGGAGGATGGGGCCGAGGCTGAATTCCACCCAGTCGCTCTCGAAGCCTCCCGACTCCGACAGGCCGAGCGTCTCGCCATAGAAGCGGCGGGACCGCGGAAAATCGCTCGCAAATATTTGGATCCGCCTGAGTGCAATGAACATAGTCAGTTCTCCTCGCCTGGAATGTCATCCCTTCCGGCGGAGGGGAGAAGGCCTTCTGGACGGCGGATTTTACAGGGAAGTCCCTTCCTTTTCAATCAGTTTCGTGCCTGCCGCCGGCGGAGCAGGGATCCACCCAGCGGGTTCCGGAAGGGCCGTGCTCTTTCTTCCAGATCGGGGCGCGGGCCTTGATCCGGTCGATTCCGTCCTGGCAGGCGGCAAATGCCTCTATCCGGTGTGGCGCGGCTGCAACAACCACGACGGCCACCTCGCCGACGGCCAGCGAGCCGATCCGGTGCCGGAACGCGAGGCGCGCCTCCGGATGGAGCGCCGCCAGCTCCTCGGCGATCCGGGCCAGCTCCTTCTCGGCCATCGGACCGTAGGCCTCGTACTCGAGACGCGTCACCGCCATCCCTTCGTTCTGGTCGCGGACGACCCCCACGAACATGGCCACGCCGCCGTCTCCCGGCCGGCGGACCGACTCGAGCAACCCGGCCGGATCGATCGGCCCGTCGGTCAGGAACGCCACGATTCCATGATAAGACCGGGCCGCGGGAGGGGACGTGACGGGGCGGGGACCGCGGGTCATCGCCGTGACGGCGTTGAAGGGGGGCGTCGGCAAGACGACGACGGCCGTGAACCTCGCGGCGGCCGCGGCGCGCGCCGGCCAGAGGACGCTCCTCGTCGACGTCGACCCGCAGGGGGGCGTCGGGACGTCGCTCGGCCTCCCGTCGAAGACGGGGCTCGGCGCGTGGCTGGTCGGCGACGCGACGTTCGACGAGGTCCGGTGCCCGTCCGGCCGGGAGAACCTCGACGTGGTTCCCGCCGGGGAGGGGCTTCTCGACGCGGAGGAGGCGCTCCACGAGAAGGGGAAGGAGAAGCGGAAGAACCGGCTGGCCAAGCGGCTCTTGGACGACGAGGCCTCGGGCTACGACCTCGTCCTCTTCGACTGCCCGCCCGCCGCGTCGCTCCTCCTCCAGAACGCCTACCGCGCCGCCGACGAGCTCGTCCTTCCGGCGAAGCTCGACTTTCTCTCGCTTCCGGCGCTCGAGCGGACGCGGGTCTTCGCGCGCGAGCAGGCCGAGGACCGCGGGCGGCCGCTCCGGATCGCCGGCGTCCTCCCGACGTTCCACGACCTCAGGACCTCGGTCTCGGAGATCCTCCTCGAGACGCTTCGCGAGCGCTTCACGCGGATCCTCAGCCCCATCCGCGTCAACGTCGACCTCGCGGAAGCCCCCTCGGCCGGGAAGACGGTCTTCGAGTGGGACCCCTCCTCCCGCGGCGCCGTCGACTACGCGCTCCTGGCCGAAGACCTGAAGCTGGCCTGAGCTCAGCCCCCGGCGACCGGCGGCAGGAGCGCGACGGCGTCGCCGGGCCGGACCGGGTCGGCGTCACGCCGACACCCAGGTCGAACTTGGCCGGGTTGGCGTCGCGGGCGTAGGCCTCGTTCACGGCGACCATCGCACGGCGCCCGATCCGGGCGAAGGCGGGGTGGGCCGCCTCGAGCGCGCGGCGGAGGCCCGCGACGTCGGCGGGCTCGGGGAGCTCGACCGCGAAGGAGGGGCCGACGTCGTCCTTCAGCGAGGCGAAGAGGAGGACGTCGACGCGCACCCGCGGATGATATCGGGAGGGGAGGCTTCACCCATAGAATCCGCGCGCGGAGGGAAGGAACCATGACTCGGCTCTCCGGGAAGTACGCCCTCGTCACGGGCGCCTCGCGCGGTATCGGCCGCCCCATCGCCGTGCCCCTTTCGGCCGACGGGGCCCGCGTGGCGGCCGGCGTCCGCTCCGAGGCCGACGCCGCCGGCGTGCTCGGCGCGATCCGCGCGGCCGGCGGCGAGGGGATCGCCGTCGTCCTCGACGTGACCGACCCCGCCTCGGTCGCCACGGGGGTGGAGCGGGCCGCCCGGCCCCATCGCCGGATCGACATCCTCGTGAACAACGCCGGGATCGGCGGGGTGACGCCGCTCGGCGGCGACCAGCGGTCGGACGAGGGGTGGGCCCGGATCCTCGACGTGAACCTGACCGGGACGTGGCGGGTCTGCCGCGCCGCCTACCCCTTCCTCGCCGACGGCGGGCGGGTCGTGAACCTCTCCTCCGTCACGGGGCGGTTCGGCGTCGCGAAGAACGGGGCCTACTGCGCGGCCAAGCACGGCCTCATCGGCCTCACCCGGGCCCTCGCGCTGGAGCTCGCCCCGCGGAAGATCACCGTGAACGCCGTCTGCCCGGGATGGGTCGACACGGACATGGGGCGCGAGGGGATCCACCGGGTCGGGAAGGCCGCCGGCGTGAGCCCGGAGAAGGCGTTCGACGTCGTCGCGAAGATGGCCCCTCTCGGGGCCGTCCTCGCGCCCGACGAGGTCGCGGCCCTCGTCGCGTACCTCGCCTCGGACGACGCGCGGAACGTGACGGGGCAGGCGCTCGTCGTGGACGGCGGCCAGGTGATGCCCTGACCGGGCCGGCGATCCGGGCGGTCTTCTTCGACGCCGGCCAGACGCTCCTCGACGCGGATCCTCCGGTCGAGGCCGTCTACCGTGACGCGTTCGCGGCCTGGGGCGTGACCGCGGAGGCCGGCGACGTCCACCTCGCCGTGCACGAGACCTGGCGCGACGTGGCCGTGCTCCGAGCCCGGGGCGAGGAGAGCTGGACCATCGGCGGGGGCGAGGCCTCGTTCTGGCGCCGCTTCGTCGCGGAGGTCTTCTCGCGGGTGGGGGGCGGCGAGCTGCCGGACGCCATGCTCGCCGGCCTCGTACGCCACTTCCGGCAGGCGTGCCACTGGCGCGTCTACGCGGAGGTCCCGGCCGTCCTCGAGGCGCTCCGGGCCGGGGGCCTGAAGCTCCTCGTCGTGAGCAACTGGGACTCGTCGCTCCCGCCGCTCCTCTCCGAGCTCGGACTGGCCCCGTTCTTCGACGACGTCGTCGTGTCGGCCCTCGTCGGCAAGAGCAAGCCCTCCCGCGGGATCTTCGAGGAGGCGCTCGGGCGGGCGGGCGTGGCGGCCGGCGAGGCGCTCCACGTCGGGGACTCGCTGCACGACGACTACGACGGCGCGAGGGCCGCGGGCCTCGCGGCGCTCCTCGTCGACCGCCACGGCCGGGCGCCCGCCGGCGTGGAGGCCGTCGCCTCGCTGGAGGAGATCCTGCCGCGCGTCCTGCCGGGCCGCGGGGCGGAGGACCGGCCGAGCCGGTAGACTCGCGCCCGTTCCCGGGCAAGGAGACGCCGCATGTCGCTCTTCCGGCGCAAGCCGCTCGACGTCCTGATCGCCGAAGGGGGCGACGAGGCCCACGGCCTGAAGAAGGCCCTGACCTGGGTCGACCTGACGGCGCTCGGCATCGGCGCCATCATCGGCGCCGGCATCTTCGCCACGCTCGGGAGCGCCACGTCGGGCGGCGAGGGACAGCCCCCCGCCGGCCCCGGCGTCGTCGTCTCGATCCTGCTGACCGCCGTCGCCTGCGGCTTCTGCGCCCTCTGCTACGCGGAGTTCGCCAGCCTCGTCCCCGTGGCGGGCTCCGCCTACACCTACGCCTACGCGACGCTCGGGGAGCTCGTCGCGTGGATCATCGGGTGGGACCTCATCCTCGAGTACGCCGTCGGGAACATCGCGGTCGCGATCTCGTGGGCGGCCTACTTCCGGCAGCTCGTCGCGGGATTCGGCGTCCGGATCCCGGCCTGGATGGCCACCGACTACCGGTCGACGCTCCTCGCCGCGAAGGCCGCGGCGGAGTCCGGCGCCGCGTCGCTCTCGCCGGAGGCGGCGATCGCCTACCAGGCGCACCTCTCGCACCCGGTCGTGGCGGGCATCCCGGTCGTCTTCAACCTCCTCGCGGTCGGGATCACGGCCCTCATCACCTGGATCCTCGTCGTCGGCGTGAAGGAATCGGCCCGGTTCAACAACGTCGTCGTCGTCCTGAAGCTCGCGACGCTCCTCTTCTTCATCGTGGTCGGCGCGTTCTGGGTGAAGCCGGCCCACTGGACCCCCTTCTTCCCCGGCGGCTTCCACGGCGTCTGGACGGGCGCGTCGCTCATCTTCTTCGCCTACATCGGCTTCGACGCCATCTCGACGGCGGCCGAGGAGTGCAAGGACCCGGGGCGCGACATGCCGCGCGGGATCCTCGCGTCGCTCGGCATCTGCACCCTCCTCTACGTGGTGGCCGCCCTCGTCCTGACCGGGATGATCCCGTACGGAAAGCTGGTCGGCGTGGCCGACCCGCTGGCGGCGGGCTTCGCGTACGTCCACCAGGACTGGGCGGCGGGGCTCCTCGCGTTCGGGGCCGTCATCGCCCTGACGTCGGTCCTCCTCGTCTTCCAGCTCGGACAGCCGCGCATCCTGATGGCGATGTCGCGCGACGGCCTCCTCTCCCCCTGGTTCTCGAAGATCCACCCCCGCTTCCGGACGCCGCACGTCACGACGATCCTGACGGGCGTCTTCGTCGCCTTCTTCTCCGCCATCGCGAACATCGACGAGATCGTCCAGCTGACGAACATCGGGACGCTCTTCGCCTTCATCCTCGTGGCGATCGGCATCCTGGTCCTCCGCGTGCGGGAGCCGGAGCGCCCGCGGAAGTTCCGCGTCCCCTTCTCGCCGGTGACGCCGGTCCTCGGGATCCTGATGTGCCTCTTCCTGATGCAGGGGCTCCCGGGCGTCACCTGGATCCGGTTCGGCCTCTGGCTCCTCGTCGGGCTCGCCCTCTACGTCGTCTACGGCATCCGCCAGAGCCGCCTCGCCGAGACGAGGGGGCGCTGACGGATCGCCGCGTCAGTTGAGGTAGAGCGGAAGGCCGAGCGCCAGGTAGAAGCTGTGCTGGCCGCCGTCGGCGAGGCCGAAGGCGAAGTAGAGCGGCCCGAGGAGGGTGTCGGCCCCGAGGAAGACGCTCCCCGCGAAGCGGAGGTTGTCGAACCGGACGTCGCTCGAGGAGAGCCAGGCGTTCCCCGTCTCGAGCGAGCCGCCGAGGAAGACGCCCGACCCGACGAGGGCGGGGAGGGCGATGAGCCTCTTGTAGACGACGGCGCGCCCGACGGCCCCGTAGTTGCCCCAGAGCTCCAGCGGCTGGAGGCCCGAGAGGTTCAGGAAGCCGCCGGCGAACGCCGCCTCGACGAAGGGGAGCTGGTTGTTCCCGAGCTTCGCCGCGCCGTTGGCGCCGAGCGCGAGGGTCCAGCTTCCCCAGCTGTGCGCCCACCCGCCGCGGAACGAGAGCTTGTTGTAGGACCAGTCGCCGCCGAGCACCCGTCCGGCCGAGACGAAGTCGACCTTCGTTCCCCACCCGTCCCGCGGGAAGGCGACGTTGTCCATCTGGTCGATGACCGCCTGCGCGACGAAGGCCGTCTGGTTCTGGGTCGCGTCGGAGACGGGGAAGGCGGAGATGTTCTCCTTGTACTTGTACCAGTCGCGGCGGATCCCGGCGCTGACCTGGCCGAGGGGCCCGAGCGAGATCCCGCCGTCGAAACCGACGAAGACGTCGTCCACGAGGTACCGTCCGACGGCGGACTGCTCGACGTAGAGGTTGAAGGGAGTGCGCTGGATCCCCGCCGAGGGGGCGAGGAAGAAGCGCCCGGCGGCATCGAGCGGCTGGTAGAGCTCGGTCCGGAGGTAGTTCTGGTTCCCGACCTCGAACTGCGTCTTCCACTCGCCGCGGAGGGCGTTCAGGTGCGTCTGGTTCACGCTCGCCCGGAGGGCGAAGGCGCTCGACCCGGAGAAGTCCGTGTTCAGGAGGAGGCCGAACCGGACGCGCATCGGCGCCGGCGTCTTCGGGCGCGGCTCGATGACGAGGGTCGAGACCCCGTTGACCGGGACGATCCGGAAGTCGACGGTCTCGAAGTCGCCCAGCTCGTAGACGTCCGCGAGCGTCCGGTCGACGGCCTTCCAGTTCACGGGGCCGCCCGGCCTGTACGTGACGCGCGAAGCGATCACGCGCGGGTCGACACCGGCTGCGGGGACGACCTTCACGGCGTCGACCCGCGGGACGGGGTGGGGATAGCGCTGCCTCTTCAGGAAGGCCGCGTACTCCGCCTCCGGGACGGAGAGGGCCTTCAGGCGCTCCTTCATCGCTTCGGCCGCGGCCACGCCCCGCTCGATCCCCTCGGGGAACTGCTCGAAGTTGAACGATTCGATCCCCTCGAGGTCGGGCTCGATGAGGAGGTCTTTGCTCCGGAGGGCGTCGATGGACCCCTGCACGTTTCCGACGGTCAGGAGTCCGGTCAGCTGGTTCGCGACGGCGAAGAAGCTCGTGAGCTGGTCCTTCCCCTTGAGCGGGGTCCCGATGTTGATGGCGATGACGATGTCGGCCCCCATGTCGCGGACGGTCTGGACGGGGAGGTTCTCCACGGTGCCGCCGTCGGTCAGGAGCTTCCCGTCGATGTCGACCGCCGTGAAGAAGGCGGGAATCGCCATGCTGGCCCGCATGGCGCGGGCGACGTCGCCGTGCCAGAGGACGACCTTGCTGCCGTTGGAGATGTCCGTGGCGACGCACCGGTAGGGGATCGGGAAGGCGTTGAAGTCCCTCGTCTCGCTGAACGGAAGGGTGAACTTCCGGAGGAGGATGCCGAGCTTTTCGCCCGCGAGGAGGCCGGTCGGCAGGACGACCTTGCCGTGGGAGAGCCCGAGCTCGGCCTTGATCAGGTAGAGGTGGTCGTCCTCCTTGTTCCGATACCAGACGTCCTTCCGCGGCGGATCGTCGCTCGTCGCGTCGTTCCAGTCCGTCTTCCGGAGGATGTCGTCCATCTCGGCGGGGGAGAGCCCCGTCGCGTAGAGGCCGCCGACGATGGAGCCGATGCTCGTCCCCGCGACGTAGTCGACGGGGATGCGCAGTTCCTCGAGCACCTTCAGGACCCCCACGTGAGCCCCGCCGCGGGCGCCGCCGCCGCCGAAGGCGACGCCGATCTTCGGGCGCGTCGTCGGGGCCTCTTCGGCGGGGAGCGGCGAGACGGCGAGGAGGGACGCGGCGAGGAGGGCCGAGGCGGTGCGTCGCATGGTTCCGCCAGTCTAGCGAAGGGGCGCCGGGGACGGCGGAGAGCTCTCCTACGTATCATGGGCGCGACGGGATGCTCGACGGACTTCGCGACCTCCTCAAGCACCGCGCCCTCGTCGGCGTCCTCGTGGCCCGCGAGCTGAAGGCGCGCTACCGGGGGAGCGTGCTCGGGTACTTCTGGTCCCTCCTGAACCCGCTCCTGATGCTCGCGGTCTACGTCGTCGTCTTCCAGCTCATCTTCCCCGGGCGGAGCCCGTCGACCAGCCCGTACGCCCTCTTCCTCTTCTGCGGACTCCTCCCCTGGAACTGGCTCGCCGGCTCGCTCACGGACGCCTCGGCCTCGCTCGTCGTCCACGGGCCGCTCCTGAAGAAGGTCCTCTTCCCGGCCGAGGTGCTGCCGACGGTGGCGGTCCTCGCGCAGGGGGTTCACTTCCTCCTCGCGCTGCCGGTCCTCGGGCTGGGCCTCGTCCTCGGGGCCGGAGGCGTCTTCGGCGCGGCGGTCCCGCTGACGGCGGCCCTCCTCCAGGTCCCGGGCCTGATCCTCCTCGAGGGGCTCTTCGTCCTGGGCCTCGGGCTCTTCTTCGCCTCCCTGACGGTCCACTTCCGGGACGTGAAGGACCTCCTCGCGACGGGGCTCACCCTCTGGTTCTTCGGGACGCCGATCCTCTACACGATCTCCGACGTCGCGTCCCCGCCGCTCCGCCGGCTGCTCGGCTGGAATCCCGTCGCGCCGCTCTTCGCCGCGTGGCACGACGCCCTGTTCTACGGGCACTGGATCGGCCCGGGAGAGTGGGCGCGCCTCGCCGGGATCTCCCTCGCCGCGTTCCTCGCGGGGTCGCTCGTCTTCGCGCGGCTCCGCGACTCGTATCCGGAGGCCGTCTGACGCCCGACGCCGCGGTCGCCGCCGCCGGGGTCTCGAAGCGCTACCGCCGCTGGGGCAAGACCCGCGCCTTCGGGACGCTCAAGTCGGCCTTCCTCGGGCGCGGCCTCGCGGAGGCCCTCGCGCCGTCGGAGACCGTGGACGCCCTCACCGACGTCACCTTCTCGGTCGGGCGGGGGGAGACCTTCGGCGTCATCGGCGCGAACGGGAGCGGGAAGGCGACGCTCCTGAAGCTGGTCGCGGGGATCCTGAAGCCGACCTCCGGGACGCTCGCCGTCCGCGGGAAGGTCTCGGCCCTCATCGAGCTGGGCGCCGGCTTCCACCCGGAGATCTCGGGCCGCGAGAACGTGGTCATCAACGGCGTCATGCTCGGCCTGACCCGGAAGGAGATCGAGCGGAAGCTGCCGGAGATCGTCGCCTTCTCGGGGCTCGCCGACTTCATCGACCAGCCGGTGAAGACCTACTCGTCCGGGATGTACGTGCGTCTCGGCTTCGCGGTGGCGGTCCACGTCGATCCGGACATCCTCGTCGTGGACGAGGTCCTCGCGGTCGGCGACGAGGCGTTTTCGCGCCGCTGCCTCGACACGATCGGGGAGTTCCGGGCCCGCGGGAAGACGATCTTCTTCGTGAGCCATGCCCTCGGCCTCGTGGAGGAGCTGTGCGACCGGGTCCTCTACCTCGGGGAGGGGCGCGTGAAGGGGCTCGGCGAGGCGCGCGAGATGCTGGCGGCCTACCGGCTCGACGTGGCGGCGGGCGAGGGGGAGCGGCTGGCCGCGGAGCACGTGAAGGTCCAGGAGGAGCTCCGCGAGACGGTCTCCGCGGCGGCGCCGCCGGAGCCCGCGGCCGGCGCGCCGGAGCCGGCGCCCCCCGAGGCCGAG
>DAOMFB010000035.1:0-13571 GCA_035429585.1 Thermoanaerobaculia bacterium | reverse complement strand
TCGGCGTCTCCGCGGGGAGCGGCACCGGGGCGTCGGGCGCCCGCTCCTGCCCCGCAAGCGGCGCGGCGCCGCCCAGGAGGAGCAGGGCGAGGACGATCCGCCTCAGAACAGGGGCGCTCCGTCGAGCTTCTCGGGCGCCGGGACGCCCAGCGCCTTGAGGATCGTGGCCGGCACGTCGGCGATCGCGGGCTTCCTCCCCGGATCGATCTTCCGGCTCGAGAAGAAGATGCCCGGGACGACCTCCGGGTCGAGCGAGCAGTGGTCGCCCGACCAGACCTGGTTGTTGTCCTCGAAGATCCCGGGCGTCACGACGCCGAGGCTGCTCTGCCACGAGACGCGGTAGCCCCGACTGTTCGAGACGATCAGGTCGGGGATGATGTCGGCGTCGAAGGCTCCGTACGCCTCCTCGCGCGTGAAGATGCGCGAGACCGCCGTCTCGCCGGTTTCGGGGTCGACGAGCTTCGAGAGGCCCTCGGTGATCTGGCGGCGCACGGCCTCGTACTCGGCGCCCGCCGCGACGATCCCCTTCCCTTCCCGCCCCTTGAGGTTGACGTAGATGTCCCCGAGGCCCATCGAGTAGGCCTTCGTCCGGGACCAGTCCACGTTGGGCCAGAACTCCCCCTGTCCGAAGAGCTGCTCGAGGTCGGCCTGCTTCCCCTCGCCCCCCGTCAGGGCCATGAAGCCGTTCTGGACGAGCCAGGTGTTGTAGTTCACGCTCCGGCGCCACGTCGAGAAGCCGTGGTCGGAGACGACGAGGAGGAGGTCGTCGGGGCCGAGGCGCTTCCGGGCCGCGCCGACGATCTCGTCCATCTGCCGGTAGGTCGTCTCGATCGCGGGTGCCCACCGCGCGGCCTTGGCCGCGTCGTACGCGGGGTGCTTCGGGTCGAGGAACCGCCAGAAGCAGTGGGCGACGCGGTCCGGGAACTCGTAGATCTGGACGAAGAGATCGAGGTCCTTCTCGGCCAGGAACCCTTCCATCATCTTCCGGAACTGCACCTGGGTGAAGTCGACGTCCTCGAGGAACGACGCCTCGTCCAGCGTCTCCTCGCTCATCGACCACGTGTCGATCTGCCAGCCCATCGTCTTGTAGAGGCCATATGTCTTCGCCAGCTTCTTCGCGAGGGCCGCGGGGGCGGTGATCTTCACCGCCGGCGGGAGGTCGTCCGGGTTGAAGTGGACGGGCGACAGGTAGAGCTGGATCTCGGGCGAGAGGGACGCGAGGTGGAAGCGGCCGATCCCCGAGACCTTCACGACCGGGTTGAAGGGAAACGTGAAGACGACCCAGCCCGACCACTCCCCGACCTTCAGCGTGACCGGCTCCGACCCCTTCGGCTCGATCCTCAGCGCCGTGCCGTTCCCTTCGACCGTGAGGGTCATCGGGATCTTGATGACCGGCGGCTCCTTGAAGAGCTTGTTGTAGGGGCCGAAGACCTCCGTCCGGATCGTCCCGGTGTTCGACTCCAGCCGGAGGAGCTCCACGGAGAACTCGTTCTTGTTCTTCGGCGCGAAGAACGGGTCGGACGTGTAGAAGCTGGGCGTCCCGATCCGGCCCCGCACGTCGGGGACGCCGAGGCCCGAGACGAGCCGCCCGTGGTCGTAGTCGACGGCCGGGAACGTCACGGGGACGTGCATGACGACGGAGCGGATCCCGTGGCGGCCGGCCGCCTCCCAGAACGGGACGCCGCGCCGGTTGTTCGTCACGGTCGGCGCCGTCTCGGGAAGGAAGCCCGCGAGCCGCAGCCCGCCGACGGCCCCGAGGGCCGCGAGGACCGCGACCGCGCCGAGCGCGGCGCGGCTCCCCCCGGCGAAGAGGCGGACCGCGAGGAGCCCGAAGAGCAGCACGGGGCGCGCGGCGGCCGCCGCGAGGACCGGCCGGTTCGCCGCCCCGAACAGGAAGGGCTTCCGCCCCTCCTCGGCGATGGCGAACTCGGGGCGGTAGGTCTTCGGATTCCGCTTCAGGAAGTCGAAGATCAGCGTCCGGCCGGGCGAGAGCCCCGTCGTGAAGGTCGACCACGAGACCGGCGTCTGCGCCGGGATGGTCGGGCGGAGCCGGTCGAAGCTCCCCTGTTCCGCGAGCGCCGCGAGGTTCGGGAGCTTCCCCTCGGCGACCATCCGGGCGACGAGCGCGTGGTCCACCCCGTCGAAGCCGAGGACGACGACCTTGCCCCGCGGCGCGGCCGCGGCCGGCAGGGAGAAGAGGGAGACGGCGAGGAGCGCGGCGGCGGCCCGGCTAGACTTCGGCGGGGTGAAAAGCACGCGGGATTCTAGCGTCTGCCTCCTCCTGGCCCTGTCGCTCCTCCCGTCCGCCGCGTGCCGGGGGCCGGCGGCCCCGTCCCGGGACGGCCTCATCGTCGCCCTGGAGTCGAGCCCGATCAACTTCGACCCGCGCGTCGGGACGGACTCCGCCTCGTGGCGCGTCCACGACGTCCTCTACAACGCCCTGCTCCGGAAGGGGAGGGGCGGCGAGTACCTCCCCGACCTCGCGGAGCGCTGCGAGAGCGACGACGCGGTCGTCTGGCGCTGCCGCCTCCGGGACGGCGTCCGCTTCCACGACGGCCGGCTCCTGACCTCGGCCGACGTCGCCTTCACCTACCGGAGCCTGCTCGCCCCCGGGCTCGTCACGAGCAAGCGCGAGCCGCTGAAGGTCATCCGCGAGATCGCGACCCCGTCGCCGCGCGAGGTGGAGTTCCGCCTCGCGGAGCCGTACGCGTCGTTCCCGCTCCAGCTCCTGCTCGGGATCCTCCCGGACGGCACGACGCCCGAGGCGGCGAAGGAGCGCCCCGTCGGCACCGGCCCCTTCCGGCTCGTCGAGTCCCGGCCCGACGACCGGCTCGTCTTCGATCGGTTCGAGGGACATTTCGCCGGCGCCGCGAAGGTCCGGCGCCTCGTCTTCCGGATCGTCCCCGACGCCACGACGCGCGCCCTCGAGCTCCTCCGGGGCTCGCTCGACCTCTCCGTCAACAACCTCCCCGCCGACCTCCTTCCCCGCTTCCGGAACGACCCCGCGCTCGCCGTCACGCTCGGCCCCGGGACGACCTACGCCTACCTCGCGTTCAACTTCCGCGACCCCGTCCTCGGGACGGCGGCGGTCCGCCGGGCGCTGGCCCTCGCCCTCGACCGCGACGCGCTCGCCGAGGGGCTCTTCCGCGGGACGGTCGAGCCGACGGAGACGCTCGTCCCCCCCGGCCACTGGGCGCGCGACGACGGCCTCCCCCGCCTCGCGCGGGACCTCGACCGGGCGCGGGCGCTCCTCGACGCGGCCGGCTTTCCCGACCCGGGGAACGGCCGGCCACGCCTCTCCGTGACGTACAAAACCTCGACGGACGAGGTCGGCCTCCTCCAGGCCACGGTGATCGCCGAGCAGTGGAAGGCGGTCGGCGTCGCGACGACGATCCGGTCGAACGACTTCGCGACCTTCTACCAGGACGTTGTCCGGGGGAACTTCCAGCTCTTCTCCCTGAGGTGGCAGGGGATCGTGGACCCCGACCACTACCACGACGTCTTCCTCTCCACGGCCACTCCTCCCGGCTGGAACCGGGGCTTCTTCGCCGACGCCGACGTCGACCGCTGGATCGGGGAGGCGCGGCGCGTCGTCGACCGCTCGCTCCGGCGGGAGCTCTACGTGAAGATCCAGCGCCGCGTCGCCGACGAGCTCCCCTACGTCTCGCTCTACACGATGAAGACGGTCGCGGTCCACGCGAAGGGGCTCGCCGGCGTCGAGACGATCCACCCGTCCGGCGACTTCACCTTCCTGAGGAACGTCGGGTGGAGGTGAGGCGGGGGTCCTACGTCCGCCGCAGCGCCCCCCAGACCGTCCGGCCGGCCACCGCGCCGAGGACGACGGCGCCGCCGAGGGCGGCCCACGGCGTCGGACGCTCGCCGATGCCGAGGAGGACCCAGATCGGGGAGAGGACGGGCTCGAGCATCGACAGGAGCGCCGCCTCGGCCGCCGGCACGACGGCGAGCCCCCGGACGTAGAGAAGGTAGCTGACCCCCATCTGGACGACGCCGAGGAAGACGACGAGCGCCGCCCCCTTCGCGTCGAGCGCGAGGTGGCCCCACGAGAGCGGGAGCGCGAGGAGCGCCGCGAGGAGGTTCCCGAGGAGGACCGACGCCATGGCGTCCCGCGTCGTGTCGCGCCGGAGGAAGAGGATGACGCCGCCGAAGAAGAGCCCGGAGAGAACCGCGACGACGTTCCCGGCCAGCGCCCCCGCCTCGAGCTTCCCGACGAAGAAGAGCGTCATGCCGAGGAGGGCGACGACGAGCGTCACGAGGTCGGCGCGGCGGAACGGCTCCTTCAGGAGGAGCGGCGCGAAGAGGAGGACGTACACCGGCGCCGTGTACTGCAGGAAGATGGCGTTGGCGGCCGTCGTCATCTTCGTCGCGGAGACGAAGCTGAGGATCATGGCGGCGTAAACGAGAGCCGTCGTCCAGGACGCGCGCCGCCACCGGTCGACGCCGGGGCGGAGGACCGCGATCAGGAAGATCGCCGTCAGAAGCGACCGCCAGAAGGCGACGCCGACGGCGGGAAGGGGCACCAGCTTGATGGCGAGGCCGCCGCTCGACCAGAGGAGCGCCGCGGCGGCGATGAGGAGGCGTCCCGTGCGGGGGGTCGGCGTCAAGACGCCGGGATTTTGCGCCGGATCGCGGCGATCGAGACGTCGTCCTCGGGGGGCTCGGCCCCCAGGAAGCGGCGGAGCTCGTCCGAGAGGGCGGCCACGAGGAGGGCCGGCGTCGCGGCGGACCGCGCCGCGACGGCCTCCGCCCGGGCGTCGCCGAACTCCTCCCCGGCGGCGCTCCGCGCCTCCGGAAGGCCGTCGGAGTAGAAGAGGAGCGTCTCCCCCGGGCCGAGCGTCCCCTCGAGGGTGAGCCACTCCGCCTTGTCGCGGACGCCGAAGGGGTAGGCCCCCGTCCCAATCCGTTCCTCGACTCCCCCGGCCGGGGAGAGACGGAGGACCGGCGGATGCCCCGCGACCACCGCGGACCAGGTCCCGTCGGGCGAAAGGAGCATGACGACCCCCGCGAAGAAGGCGCGGGGCCCGGAGGTCCGGCAGGCTCCGGTCCGGCAGAGCATCCGGTTCAGGGCCGCGGCGACCGCCGCCGGCGACGGGTCGCTCTCGATCTGCGTCCGGAACGCCGACTGGGTGACCACCATGAGGAGCCCCGCGGCCATCCCGTGCCCCGATGCGTCCCCGAAGAGGACGACGAGGCGGCCGTCCGGGAGCGGGGCGAAGTCGTAGAGATCGCCTCCCACCGTGTTGGCGATCCGGTTGAACCCCGCCAGATCCCAGTGCGGCGTCTCCGGAAGCGTCGCGGGGACGAGGTCGGCCTGCAGGTCGCGGGCCATCAGGAGCTCGTCCCGGAAATGGAGCTTGTCGACCAGCTCCAGGGCGACGAGGACCACGAGGAGGAGGACGGCGAGGAACGCGAACGGATTGCCGTGGCCCGCCCCGGCGCCGCCGTCCCGGGGCGGGAAGACCCCGAGGACCACGAAGAGGAGCGCGGCGGCGAAGAGGAGCCGGCGCGCCGGCGTCAGCCGCCGGATCATCCCGTAGAGGAGGGCGCCCGCCTTCTTCAGCCACCGCCGGAACTTCCGCGGCTCGGCGTCGATCTCGTCGCGGTACTCGGCCAGGAAGACCCGGACCGCCTTCCGGACCTCGACGTCGTAGAGGCCCTGCACGTCCCGGGCGTCGACGCCCCGGACGGTCTCCGTGACGAGCCTCTTCCACTCCGCCCGCGACGGCATGCTCTCTACTACGCGGCCGGGGGGCCGGGGTTTCCGGGCCTCACCCGGCCGGCGGCGCCGGCAAGAGCGGCAGGAGCTCCCCCAGGGAGCCGATCCGCTCCCGGTCCCCGTACCGGTATCCGACGAACCGGACGGGCGCCCGGACGGCGGCCTCGGCGTCGTACCGCGAGTCGCCCACGAAGAGCGACTCCGCGAGCGGCACCCCGAGGCGCGCCGCCGCGAGGTGGAGGACGGCCGGGTCGGGCTTTCCGGCGCCGGCCTCGTCGGCCGCGGCGATCTCGTCGACCAGCGGCAGGAGCTCCGTCAGGGCGAGGACCCTCCCGGCGAGGGGGCGCGTCGTGTTCGTGGCGACGGCCGCCGGGACGCCGCGCGCCCGCGCCGCCGCGAGCAGGCCGGGCGCCTCCGGGTTCGGCCGGATCTTCCCGAGGTGCCGCTCGAAGAAGCGGGCGTACGCCGCGTTGATCTCCTCGACCGTCCGCTCCGGCATGTAGGCGGCCCGGTCGGCCTCCGTGCCGTTCCCGTAGATGGCGTCGAAGGCCTCGCGCGGGATCGGCGGGTGGCCGAAGTGGACGAGCGTTTCGTTGTAGACGGCGAACCAGGCCTCCTCGGAGAAGACGAGGACGCCGTCCATGTCGAGGAGGAGGGCGCGGACGGTCACGGCGCCCCGATGATCACACGCGGGGAGCCGGTCCGGCTCAGCCTCCCGTCTCGAGCGCGATCAGCGCGTCGTAGGCCGGAAGGGTCAGGAAGTCCGGGAGCTCCGGCGCCGAGACCATCTCGTCGAAGAGCTTCGCCGCGAGGGCGAACCGTCCGGCCGCCCACGCCTCCTCTCCGATCCGCTTCCGGATCGAGGCCAGCTCCTCGTCCCGGATCGCCTCGTAGAGCGGGAGCGTGATCTTCCGCCCGTCCTCGAGCGCGGCCCGGTGGTGGATCCACTGCCACACCTGCGTCCGCGAGATCTCCGAGGTCGCCGCGTCCTCCATCAGGTTGTAGAGCGGCACGCATCCCGACCCGCGGAGCCACGCCTCGAGGTAGAGGATCCCGACGTTCACGTTCTGCCGGAGCCCCTTCTCCGTGATCGGCCCCGTCGGGACCGAGAGGAGGTCGGCCGCCGTCACGACGACGTCGTCGCGCCGGCGGGAGATCTGGTTCGCCTGCGGCATCCCGTCGTCGAAGATCTTCTTCGCGACCGGCACGAGGCCCGGGTGGGCGACCCAGGTCCCGTCGTGTCCCGCCTTCACCTCGCGCCACTTGTCGGCCTCGACCTTCTCCATCGCGACCCGGTTCGCCTCGGGATCGCTCTTGATGGGGATCTGCGCCGCCATCCCGCCCATCGCGTGGACGTTCCGCCGGTGGCAGGTCCTGATCAGGAGCGCCACGTAGGCCTTCAGGAACGCCTTTTCCATCGTGATGAGGCCGCGGTCGGGCAGGACCCGGTCCGGATTCCGGCTGAACTTCTTGATGAAGGAGAAGATGTAGTCCCAGCGCCCGCAGTTGAGGCCGGCCGAGTGGTCCCGGAGCTCCCAGAGGATCTCGTCCATCTCGAATCCGGCGAGGATCGTCTCGATCAGGACGGTGCCGCGGATCGTCCCCTGGGGCAGGCCCACGTGCTCCTGCGCCATCACGAAGACGTCGTTCCAGAGGCGCGCTTCGAGGTGGCTCTCCATCTTCGGGAGGTAGAAGTAGGGGCCGCTTCCCTTCGCCACCAGCTTCTTCGCGTTGTGGAAGAAGAAGAGGGCGAAGTCCCAGAGGCTCCCCGAGACCGGTTTCCCGTCGAGGGTGGCGTGCTTCTCGAGCAGGTGCCAGCCGCGCGGCCGGACCATCAGCGTCGCCGTCGTCTCGTTCAGCCGGTAGGTCTTCCCCTCGGGCGACGCGAAGGAGATCGTCCCGTCGATGGCGTCCGTCAGGTTGGCCTGGCCGTCGACGACGTTCTCCCAGGTCGGCGAGTTCGCGTCCTCGAAGTCGGCCATGAAGACGCTGGCCCCGGAGTTCAGGGCGTTGATGATCATCTTCCGGTCGACCGGCCCGGTGATCTCGACGCGGCGGTCGAGGAGGTCCTTCGGGATCGGCGCCACGGTCCAGTCGGACTCGCGGATCGACCGCGTCTCCGGGAGGAAGTCCGGAAGGCCTCCGGCGTGGAGCCGGGCCTGGACGCTCCGCCGCCGCTCGAGCAGCTCCTCCCGCCGGCCGCCGAAGGCGCGCTGGAGCTTCACGACGAGATCGAGGGCCTCCGGGGTCAGGACCCTCCCGGCGGTCGCGACCGGGGGACCCGAGAGGACGAGGGCCCGGCTGGAGTCGGTGAAGGGGAGGCGGGCGGACGCGCGTGTCGTGGACATGGTGCGGAGACTTTTTCTTCCCCCTCCCGGGAAGTCAATGGGGTGTTCATCCCACGGCGCGCCGGCCTAGAATCGCGGCGAGCCGACCGAAAACGCCCCCCCTCGAAGGAGGTCCCATGGTCCCGTTCCTCCGGCGCGCCCTCCTCGCGGCCGCGTCCCTCTCCCTCCTGGCCCCCGCCGCCCGGGCCGAGGACGTCGTCCGCCTCGGGAACCTGAAGTTCGCCCACTACGGCGCCGTCTGGTACATGAAGGAGATCGCGCCGAAGTACGGCTTCAAGATCGACGAGAAGATCTTCGCCAAGGGCCTGGACATCGTCCCCGGCATCCTGGCCGGGGAGGTGGACGTGGCCGCCAGCGCCCTCGACGCCGCCATCGCGGGGCGCGCCGCCGGGGCGCCCGTCTACGCCGTCGCCGGCTTCGCGAAGGGGGGCGTCCGGATCGTCGGCCGGTCGGACCTCGCACTGAAGACCGTCGCGGCCCTCAAGGGGAGGAAGGTCGGCGTGCCGCGCGGCGGGGCGCAGGAGCTGGCGCTCCTCGTCGAGCTGCAGAAGGCGGGCCTCTCCTGGTCCGACAAGCCGGGCGAGAAGGACGTCCAGATCGTCTACCTCGCGTACGCCGACCTGAACCAGGCCCTCCTCGGGAAGAACATCGACGCCATGTGTCAGTCCGAGCCGCAGGCGACGCAGGCGATCTCGAAGGGCTTCGGGAAAGAGATCGTCAAGCCCTACGACACTCCGATGGGCGAGCCCGTCCGGGCGATGGTGATGACGAAGAAGCTCTACGAGGAGAAGCCGGACGTCGCGGCCCGCGTCCTGAAGTGCTTCGTCGACGCCACGAAGACGTTCCTCCAGAACCCCGCCCTCGCCGAGAAGTACGTCCGCGAGACCATGTTCAAGGGGCAGCTCTCCGCCGAGGAGTACCGCGAGGCGATGGCCAACGCCGCCTTCACGTACGACATCAGCGTCGAGCACGTCCAGATCACCACGGACTTCATGCAGAAGGTCGGGGTCGGGAAGATGGCCAGCCCGCCCGCGGCGAAGGAGTGGGTGAAGCTGGACCTCCTCGAGAAGGCGAAGAAGGAGCTGGGAGCGAAGTGACCTCGGGCGGCGGCGCGGCCGCGAAGCGGCTCACGCAGGCCCTCCTCGTCCCGGTGGCGGTGCTCGCCCTCTGGGAGGGGCTTTCCCGGGCGGGGTTCATCAACCCGCTCATCCTGCCGTCGCCGACGAACGTCGCCCTCCGTTGGTGGGGCTACCTCTCGCCCCTCAAGCCCTACGACGCGGCCGAGGGGCCGTACCTGACGTGGCTCGTTTCGGGAGAGCTTCTCCACGACGCCGCCGCGAGCCTCACCCGGGTCTTCGTCGGGTTCCTTCTGGGCGGCGGCCTCGGTCTCGGGCTCGGGCTCCTGATGGGCGTCTCGAACACCGTCTACCGGCTGATGAACCCGCTCGTCCAGATCCTCCGCCCCATTCCGCCGATCGCCTATATCCCGCTCGCGATCCTCTGGTTCGGGCTGGGAAACCCGCCCGCCTTCTTCCTCATCAGCCTCGGCGCCTTCTTCCCGATCCTCCTCAACACGATCGCCGGCGTCCGCAACGTCGACGCCATCTACGTCCGCGCCGCCCGCAACCTCGGCGCCGGCGGCCTCGTCATGTTCCGGCGGGTCATCCTCCCCGCCGCCGCCCCGCACATCCTCACCGGCATCCGCGTCGGCTACGGCGTCTCGTTCATCGTGGTGATCGTGGCCGAGATGATCGCGGTCAACAGCGGACTCGGCTACCGGATCCTCGAGGCGCGCGAGTTCTTCTGGCCCGACAAGATCCTCGCCGGGATGATCACGATCGGCGTCATCGGCCTCGGCATCGACACGGCCTTGAACCGCCTCTCGAGCCACCTCCTCCGCTGGCACCGGAGCCTGGAGTCGTCGTGAGCGCGCCGGCGTCGCCGCAGATCCTCGCGGAAGGCGTCGACAAGACCTTCCGGTCGCCGGACGGGCAGGAGGTCGTCGCCCTTCACGGGATCGACCTGGCCGTCACGGCCGGCGAGTTCGTCTGCCTTCTCGGGCCGTCGGGGTGCGGGAAGTCGACGCTCCTGAACGCCATCGCGGGCTTCTCGCTCCCCACGGCCGGGACGCTCCTCGCGAACGGCCGCCCCGTCACCGAACCGGGGCCCGACCGCGCCATGGTCTTCCAGGAGTACGCCCTCTTTCCCTGGATGACCGTCGCGAAGAACATCGCCTTCGGTCTGGAGATCCGGGGGGAAGCCCGGGAGACGATCGACCGGAAGGTGACGGAGCTCCTGGACCTTCTCACCCTCACCGAGTTCGCGAATCGGTTCCCGAAGGACCTTTCGGGCGGCATGCGCCAGCGCGTCGCCATCGCGCGCGTCCTCGCCCTCGACGCCCCGATCCTCCTGATGGACGAGCCGTTCGGGGCGCTCGACGCCCTCACCCGGCGGAACCTCCAGGACGAGGTCCTCCGGATCTGGACCGAGTTCGGAAAGACGATCCTCTTCGTCACGCACGGCATCGAGGAGTCGATCTACCTCGCGGACCGGGTCGTCGTCATGACGTACCGGCCGGGAACGGTCAAGGCGATCGTCCCCGTCACCCTCCCGCGCCCCCGCGACACGGCCTCCCCCGAGTTCAACGCCCTGAAGCGGCGGCTGACGGCCCTCGTCATGGAGGAGCAGCGGCGCCACGAGGAGGACGAGGCCCGGACGCGTTGAGTCCGGTTCTCAGGATCTGGTTGAGTCGGGTCGCCCCGCGAGCGTAGACTCCCCTTCCCGTCGGGACGGGAAGGCCCCGTGCCGCCGACGACTCGCGAAAGGAGACCGAAGATGAGACTGAAGCCGGGACTGTTCGTCGCCGTCGCCCTCGTCGCCGCTCTCGGGCTCGCCTCCGCGGCCAGCGCCGCGGACGTGACGCTCTCCGGGAAGATCGCCTGCGCGCACTGCACCCTGAAGAAGGCGGACGCGAAGGGGTGCCAGGACGTCCTCGTCGTGGCCGGCGAGAAGGGCGCCTCGACCGAGTACTACCTCGTGAAGAACGACGTCCTCGAGAAGTTCGGCCACACCTGCCAGGGCGAGAAGGCCGCCACGGTGACCGGGAGCGTCTCCGAGAAGGACGGGAAGAAGTGGCTCACCCCGTCCCGGATGGACGCCAAGAGCTGACGCGTCTCCCCGGACCGGCCGCTCCCGTCACGGATCCCCGGAGATCAAAGGGGGGCCGAGGGCGAGCTGGACCCCGGCGTAGATCCGGGTGTGACGCCCCTCGCCGTCGCCGTCCCCGAGGCTTCGGCCGGCCGAGAAGAGGATGGTCGCGCGCCCCGGGAGCTTCCACCGGAAGCCGAGATCGAGGAGCGTCTGGCGTGCCGCGGCGTTCGTCCCCGTGACGCCGAAGAGCTCCGCCAACACCTCGAATCCCCCCGGAAACCCGTGGCCGAGCGCGAGACCCCAAACCCACCGGGGGGCCTCGCCGCTCTGGAAGAGCCCTCCCACCTCGCCGTTCAACGCCACGGGGCCGAGCGTCTTCGTCGCGGAGACCGGCAGCAGGAACTGCGACCGACGTTCGACCAGCCCCTTGTCCGCGGAGGCTCCCGACAGGTTGACCTCGAGCTGGGGGTAGGTCGACACGGCGATCCCCGCGGACTCCTCGTCCAGGAACCGCCACTTCACGCCCAGATTCGGGTTGCCGATGCCGTTCCCGGTCGGCTGGCCCTCCTCGCTGAGGACGACCCAGGGGATCTCGATCTTCAGCTGGATCCGCTCGCCCCAGCCGTAGTTGGCGTCGACGAGCGGCGCCCCCATCACGCGCGCATGCGATGCCCGGTCGAGAGTCCAGGCGACGTTGATCTCCCAGCGCCGCGGCCCCGGCGTCCCCGGGTCGTCCGTCAGGAGCGGCGGTCCCCCCTGGCCGAGCGCCGCGAACGGGGCGAAGGCAAGGACGAGGAGGGCCCGCACCGACGGGCGGGAGGTCAATCCCCGCTCTGCGGCACCTTCGGCAGGTGCGTCATCGCCTCCTCGACGGCGTGGTCGGGGTACTCGAAGTCCTCCAGCAGCCCGTGGTGGTAGCTCTGGTACGCGGTCATGTCGAAGTGGCCGTGTCCGGAGAGGTTGAAGGCGATGACCTTCTTCTCCCCCGTCTCGCGGCAGAGGAGCGCCTCGTCGATGGCCGCGCGGATGGCGTGCGCCGACTCGGGCGCCGGGATGATCCCCTCGGCCTTCGAGAAGCGGACGGCCGCCTCGAACGTCTCGAGCTGACGGGCCGTGCGGGCCACGATGTCGCCGTGCGCCACGAGGGCGCTCACTGTCGGGGCCATCCCGTGGTACCGGAGGCCCCCCGCGTGGATGCCGGGAGGCATGAAGGTGTGGCCGAGCGTGTACATCTTCACGATGGGCGCCATGGCCGCCGCATCGCCGTAGTCGAAGGTGTACCGCCCCTTCGTCAGGGTGGGGCACGAGGCGGGCTCGACCGCCACGATGCGTGTCTTCTTCCCCTGCGTCAGGTTCCGGTGGACGAAGGGGAACGCGAATCCGGCGAAGTTGGAGCCGCCCCCCGCGCAGCCGATGACGACGTCCGGATACTCGCCCGCCATCTCCATCTGCTCGAGCGCCTCGAGGCCGATGACCGTCTGGTGCATCATGACGTGCCCCAGGACCGAGCCGAGGCTGTACTTCTTCTTCCCGCCGCTCGTGGCGGCCGTCTCCACGGCCTCCGAGATGGCGATCCCGAGGGAGCCCTGCGAGTCGGGATCCTCCTCGAGGACCTGCTTGCCGAAGTGGGTCCGCTCGGTGGGGCTGGCGAAGACGTGGGCGCCGAAGTTCTCCATGATGATCCGGCGGTACGGCTTCTGGTGGTACGAGACCTTCACCATGAAGACCTCGAGGTCGAGGCCGAAGAAGTTGCAGGCCATGGCGAGGGCGGTCCCCCACTGGCCGGCCCCGGTCTCCGTCGCGAGCGCCTTCGTCCCCGCCTCCTTGTTGTAGAAGGCCTGCGCGACCGCCGTGTTCGCCTTGTGGGAGCCGACGGGGCTGACGCTCTCGTTCTTGAAGTAGATGTGGGCCGGCGTATCCAGCTCCTTCTCGAGGCGGAGGGCGCGGCACATCGGCGTCGGGCGCCAGAGGCGGTAGATCTCGCGGACGGGCTCCGGAATCTCGATCCAGCGGTCGGGCGAGACTTCCTGCATCACGAGGTTCATCGGGAAGAGGACGCCGAGGAAGTCGGGGGTCACCGGCTCCATCGTCCCCGGGTGGAGGACGGGCTGCGGCGGGACCGGCATGTCCGCGTTGACGTTGTACCAGGCCTTCGGGATGCGGGTCTCGTCGAGAAGGAACCTGCCGCGCTCAGCCATCGTCGCCTCCTGTCGCCAAAATCGTGGGCCGGACGATAGCTCAGGCGCCGGCGCGGGGGGCCGGCGGGGGCGCGAAACGACAGATTTCGGCCCGCCTCCCGCCCCCGGCCGGCCGGTTTTTGTCGGGAAACACCGGGTCCG
>DAOMFB010000034.1:0-13602 GCA_035429585.1 Thermoanaerobaculia bacterium | reverse complement strand
GGCGAAGGCCATCTCGGCGCTCGCCCACGCGAACATCTGCGCGCTCTACGACGTGGCCACTCACGAGGGGACCGAGTACCTCGTCATGGAGCACCTCGAGGGGCAGACGCTGGCGGAGCGGCTCGCGGCCGGCCCGCTCGCGCCGGAGCAGCTCCTGAAGATCGCGGTCGAGATGGCGGCGGCCCTCGACGCGGCCCATCACGCCGGCATCACGCACCGGGACCTGAAGCCGGGGAACGTCATGCTGACGAAGTCCGGCGTGAAGCTCCTCGATTTCGGCCTCGCGAAGACGGCCCTGCCGCCGGTGAAGTCCTCCTCGGCGACGTCGCTGCCGACGGAGATGCCGCGGGCGATCACACAGGAGGGGACGATCCTCGGGACGTTCCACTACATGGCGCCCGAGCAGCTCGAGGGGAAGGACGCCGACGCGCGCAGCGACATCTTCTCCTTCGGCGCGGTGCTCTACGAGATGGCGACGGGCCGGAAGGCGTTCGACGGGAAGAGCCAGGCCGCCCTGATCTCGGCGATCCTCAAGGACGAGCCCGCTCCGGTCTCGGCCGTCGCCCCGATGACGCCGCCGGCGCTGGACCGCGTCGTCAAGGCCTGCCTCGCGAAAGACCCCGAGGAGCGGTTCCAGACGGCCCACGACATCCGGCTGCAGCTGACGTGGATCGCCGAGGGGGGGTCGCAGGTGGGCGTGCCCGCTCCGGTGGCCCAGCGACGGAAGAGCCGCGAGAGGCTCGCCTGGGGCTTCGCCGCCGCGGCGGCCCTGGCGGCGGCGGTCCTCGGCGTCGGCTTCGTCCGCCGGGCGCCGGCGCGCCCGCGGCTGGTCCGGTTCGAGATCATGACTCCGGCGGAGATCACGTCGATCGACGCCCCCCGCATCTCGCCGGACGGCCGGATCCTCGCCTTCAACGCGACCGACGCCTCCGGCAAGAGCCGCATCTGGATACGTCCGCTCAACGCCCTCGGCGCGCGATCCCTCGCCGGGACCGAGGGCACCACGCGCCCCTTCTGGTCTCCCGACAGCCGGTTCCTCGGTTTCTTCGCCGAGGGGAAGCTGAAGAAGGTGGACGTCTCGGGCGGGCCGCCGCAGAAGATCTGCGACGCGCCGACGGGCTCCGACGGCTCGTGGAGTCCGGGAGGCGTCATCCTCTTCGACGGAAACGCCGCCGACCCCATCTACCGGGTCCCGGCCGCCGGGGGGACGCCGGCGGTCGCCGTGAAGCCCGACGCCTCGCGGAAGGAGGCGACCGTCGGCTGGCCGGAGTTCCTTCCGGACGGCCGGCACTTCCTCTACCTGGCGACCGGCGAGAAGCCGGAGGACAACGCCTACCGGATCGGCGTGCTCGACTCGACCGAATCGACGCTCCTCGCGCCGGCGCAGACGCTCGTCACCTACGCCCCGCCGGGATTCCTCCTCTTCGTACGGGACAAGACGCTGGTCGCCCAGGCCTTCGACGCGGGGAGCCTGAAGACGAAGGGCGAGCCGGTGCCCCTCGCCGAGCAGATCGGCACGGACAGCGTCGGTCTCGCGCGCTTCTCGGTCTCGCGCGACGGCGTTCTCGTCTACCGGACGGGGGAGTCGGGAGACCGCTTCGTCTGGGTGGACCGCACCGGCAAGGAGGGCGAGACCGTCGGAGACTTCGGGGAGAACCACAACCCGGCCTTCTCTCCGGGGGGCGACCGGCTCGCCTACGACCTGGGAGACCCGCGGACCGGGAAATCCGCCATCTGGGTCCGCGACCTCCGGCGCGGCGTCAGCTCCCGTTTCTCTTTCAGCAACGGCGACGCGTTCTCGCCTCTCTGGTCTCCGGACGGCCGCCGGCTCGTCTACACCGTCGGCCAGGATCTCTTCGAGAAGGCCGTCGAGGGGACGGGGGAAGAGAAGCTTCTCCTGAAGACGGAGGAGCTGAAGTTCGCCTGCGACTGGTCCCGCGACGGGCGGTACATCGCCTATTCGAGCCAGGGGAAGGAATCGAACTGGGACATCTGGGTCCTGCCGACGTTCGGGGACCGCAAGCCGGTACCGTTCCTGAAGACGTCGTTCGCGGAGCTCCGGCCGGTCTTCTCGCCCGACGGCCGGTACCTGGCGTACCAGTCGACCGAGTCCGGTCGATCCGAGATCTACGTCCAGAGCTTTCCGGGACCGGGCGGCAAGTGGCAGATCTCGACCGGGGGAGGCCTGGAGCCGCAGTGGCGCGCCGACGGCAGGGAGCTCTACTACCGCGCTCCGGACCAGAAGGTGATGGCGGTGGATGTCCAGACCGGAAACGCCGTGACGGCCGGCACGCCGCACGCGCTCTTCCAGGGGCGCTTCGACATGTCCATCGCCCGCAACCGCCTCCTGCCGGCAGCGGACGGAAGACGCTTCCTCGTCGTCGCTCCGCTCGGGCGCGAGGCGATGACCCCGACGACGGTCGTGCTCAACTGGTCTGCGGAGTCGGGACACTGACGTGACGCTGGCCGCCGGCACGAGACTCGGCGCGTACGAGATCGTGAGCCCCCTCGGCGCGGGCGGGATGGGTGAGGTCTGGCGGGCGAAGGACACGAAACTGGGACGGGACGTGGCGATCAAGGTCCTGCCCGAGGAGTTCTTCGAGGACGAAGAGAGAAGGCTTCGTTTCGAGCGCGAGGCGCGCACCCTGGCGAGCCTGAACCATCCGGGGATCGCCGCCATCCATTCCTTCGAAGAGATCCCCGGTTCTTCCTCGTCCTCGACCCGCCATCTGCTCGTCATGGAACTGGTCGAGGGCGAGGATCTGGCCCAGAGGCTGCTGTCCGGTCCGCTTCCTCTCGACGAGGCCCTCCCGGTGGCCCGGCAGATCGCCGAAGCGCTGGAGGCGGCGCACGAGAAGGGGATCGTCCACCGGGACCTGAAGCCCGCGAACGTCAAGGTCACGCCGGACGGGCGGGTGAAGCTCCTCGACTTCGGGCTGGCGAAGATTTTCGAAGGCGAGGCTTCGGGCGACAAGAGCGGAAGTGGCGGGGGGCTGACGAAGTCGCCGACGATGACCGCGCGTGCGACGGCCGCCGGCGTGATCCTCGGGACGGCGGCGTACATGTCGCCGGAGCAGGCGCGGGGGAAGGCGGTCGACAAGCGGACGGACGTCTGGGCGTTCGGGTGCGTCCTCTACGAGATGCTGACGGGGAAGCGGGCCTTCGAGGGGGAGACGGTCAGCGACACGCTGGCGGCCGTCCTGATGAAGGAGCCCGACTGGAGCGCGCTTCGCGTGCCGGGGGTTTCTTCGAAGGTGGTCGAACTGCTCCGTCGTTGCCTGCAGCGGGACGCGAAGCAGAGGCTGAGGGACATCGGCGATGCGCGAATCTCCCTCGAGGAGGAAACCGGTTCTGCGGACAGTTCCTCCGGCCGATTGCCTTTCGAAGACCGACAGGCGGATCCAGACTCCACTGTCGGTCGCAGCGCTTCGCCGAGCCGGGAGCGAGGGAGCAGAAGGGCTCTCGTGATCCCCTGGAGCATCGCGGCCGCACTGGCCGTGGCGCTCGGGGCGCTGGCGCTCCGGAGCCGTACCCCGCAGTCCACGTCGCCCTCGTTCGGGCTCGTCCGGCTCGACGTCACGATGCCCGAGAAGACGACGCTGGGCCTCTCGCTCGCCGTCTCGCCGGACGGGAGGCAGATTGCCTTCACGGGGTTCGCTTCCGATGAAGCCAGCGGCATCTGGGTGCGGCCGCTCTCGGAAAGCACGGCGAAGCCCGTCCGGGGGGCGGAGAACGGCAAGTTCCCGTTCTGGTCCCCGGACGGCCGGTCGCTCGGGTTCTTCGCGGGAGGGAAGCTAGCCCTCGTCGAGGTGGCGACGGGGATCGTCCAGACCCTCTGCGACGCGCCGGACGGCCGCGGCGGCGCGTGGGGCGCGGACGACGTCATCCTCTTCGCGCCGTCGACCCGGGATCCGCTGTTCCGCGTTTCCGCCCGGGGAGGCACGCCGGTCCCGGCGACGACGCTGTCGGACGAGCTGAAGCAGACGAGCCACCGGTGGCCGTCCTTCCTGCCCGACGGAAAGCGCTTCATCTTCGTCTCCATGGCCGCGAGCGACGAGGGGAGGGGCGTCTTTCTCTCGGGGCCCGGGGCGCCGAAGCCCCGACGCCTGACGGGAGGTGTCGGCCTCGCGCAGTGGGCCGAGCCGGGCGGGCTCCTCCTGGCCCGCAACAACCGGCTCGTCTTCCTGCCGGTGGACCTGACGGGCGATCGGCCTCCGGGCGCGCCGGTGGTCGTCGCGGAGGGCCTCGACAACGTCGGCAACTCGGGGCCGACGGCCTACTCCCCGTTCTCCGTGTCGCGCGGCGGTGTCCTCGCCTATCGTCAGTACGACGAGGCCGCGGGCCGGCTGGCCTTCAAAGACCGCTCCGGGCGCCTCCTCGACACCCCCATTCCTCCGGGATCGTTCGTCGAGTTCAGCCTCTCTCCGGACGGGAAGCGTGTCGTGGCCGGCGCCACGGGCGGCGCCGCCGAGAACAACGTCTGGATGCTCGACCTCGTCCGCAACACGGTGTCGCGCCTGACCTTCGGAAAGGGGGAGGAGGCGAGCCCGGTCTTCTCCCCGGACGGCGAGCGCGTCGCGTACAGCTCCGACCGGAACGGCAAGTCGGACATCTTCGCGAGGGCCGCGTCGGGTGTCGGGGCCGAGGAGCTTCTCTGGAAATCCGACGAAGCGAAATGGCCCGACGACTGGACGAAGGACGGCCGGGCGCTGCTCGTGGAGAGCCAGAACCCACGGAGCCAGATGGACCTCTGGCTGCTTCCCCTCGGCGGCGACCGGAGGCCCGTCCCGCTCCTGACCTCGCCCGCCAACGAAGCCCATTCCGCGCTCTCGCCGGACGGCAGGTACTTCTCCTACACCTCGGACGAGACCGGCCGGTCCGAGATCTACGTCCAGTCGTTCCCGCCGGGGGGCGGCAAGTGGCAGGTCTCGTCGGGGGGCGGCGACCAGGCACTCTGGCGGCGGGACGGAAAGGAGCTCTTCTACCTGGCGGCCGACGGGCGGCTGATGGCCGTCCCGGTCTCGACCTCGCCGTCGTTCTCGGCTGGAGCGGCCCAGGCGCTCTTCGACGCGGCGACGGGGGAGACGACGCCCAGCGGTGTCCGGAACTTCTACATTCCCGCGCCGGACGGGTCGAAGTTCCTGCTGCTCACCTATGGCCGCACCGGGAAGACGAACTCGGTGCATGTCGTCCTGAACTGGAAGGCCGAGCCGGGATCGAAGTGATGCACCCCGCCGGACGACGCCCCCGCCCGGGGATCGGACGTCGATCGTGACGCTCTCTGCCGGGCGCCGGATGGGACCGTACGAGCTGATCGCGCCGATCGGCGCGGGCGGCATGGGCGAGGTCTGGCGTGCCCGGGACACGCGGCTCGGGAGGGACGTCGCAATCAAGGTGCTGCCCGAGAAGTTCTTCGAGGACGACGAGCGGAGGCAGCGCTTCGAGCGAGAGGCGAGGGTGCTCGCGAGCCTGAACCATCCCGGCATCGCCTCGGTCCACGCCTTCGAGGAAATCTCCGGGCGCCACCTTCTCGTCATGGAGCTGGTCGAAGGGGAGGACCTCGCGCAGAGACTCCTCTCGGGCCCGCTCCCTCTCGAAGAGGTGCTCCCGCTCGCCCGCCAGGTCGCCGGGGCGCTGGGGGCGGCGCACGGGAAGGGGATCGTCCACCGGGACCTGAAGCCGGCGAACGTCAAGGTGACGGGCGACGGGCACGTGAAGCTCCTGGATTTCGGTCTGGCGAAGATCGTGGCGAGCGACCTTCCGGGCGCCGACACGCGGGCCGCCACCGCCACGGCCTCGCCGACGCTGGCCGGCATGGTCCTCGGGACGCCGGCGTACATGAGCCCGGAGCAGGCGCGTGGCGGCGCCGTGGACGCGCGCACGGACGTCTGGGCCTTCGGATGCCTCCTGTACGAGGCGGTCTCCGGGCGCTCCCCGTTCTTCCGACCGAGCACCGCCGAGACGCTCGGAGCGCTCTTCAGCGCGGCTCCTCCCTTCGACGAGCGACCGTGGGCCTCCGCGCCGGCCGGGCTGCGTGCGCTCGTGGCCCGCTGTCTCGAGAAGGAACCCGCCCGGCGCCCCGCCTCCGGCCGGGAGCTTGCCGCGGCCCTCGCGTCCGTCCGGCCGCGGTCGTCGCGCCCTTGGGGACTCGTCCCGGCTGCCGTGGCGGTGCTGGCCGCGGCGGTCGTCCTGGCAGCCTGGCTCTTCCGCCGGGGAGGGGCGCCCGCCCCGGCCGGCCGCGCCGGGGGAACGGGCTCCCCGCCGGCTCCTGCCGCTTCCGCGGGGGCGGCGTCCGCCTTCGAGATCTACGAGCGGGCGCGGTCGGCCTATCAGGCCAACACGAAGGCGGACAACTCGCGGGCCATCGCTCTTTATGAGGAAGCCCTCCGCGTCGATCCGAAATACGCTCCCGCGTGGGCGGGGCTGGCCTTCGCCTGTGCGCGCTACAGCTTTCAGTACTTCGACGCGGATCCGGCATGGGCCGGCCGTGCGGAGGAGGCGGCGGCACGAGCCCTCGAGCTGGGGCCGTACCTGGCCGAGGCCCACCAGGCCCGCGCGCAGGTGCTCTCGTCGCAGCACCAGAACTTCGACTTCCGCAGGGCGCTCCCCGAGGCGCGGCGTGCGCTCGAGCTCTCCCCGAACCTCGACGTGGCGCACTACTGGATGGGGGTGGGCTACGGCCTTCACCTCGGTCTCTTCGAGGAAGGCGTCCGTGCGCACGAACGCGCATCCGAAGTCAACCCGAAGTGGGCGGCACCCGTCGCGTCGATGGGGTGGATCCGGCTTCAGCAGGGCCGCTTCGAGGACGCGCTCGCCCTGGAACGGAAGGCGATCGCGATGGCCCCGGGCTTCAGCGTGGCGTACGTGACGGCGGCCGACGCGCTCCTCCGGCTGGGGCGGGACGCGGAGGCGGACGCGGAGATCTCGCGCGCGCTCGAGAAGGAGCCGCGGAACACGTGGGCGCTCAGCCTTCGGGCCGTCCTGGCGGCACGGCGCGGCGCACGGGCGGAGGCGGACGGGCTGATCGAGAAGGCCGCCGGCCTCTACGACGACCACCACGTCCAGTACAACGCCGCACTGGTGGCCGCGGCGCGGAAGGATGCCGCCGGTGCGCTGGTCCGGCTCCGAAAGGTCACGGCGGGAAACTTCAACCCCTACCCCTGGTTCGCTCTCGACCCGCTCCTCGAGCCCGTCCGGGGCGATGCCGCGATACGCGTCTTTCTGGAGGAGTCGAAGCGGACCTTCGAGGCGGACCGCCAGGCGTTCGCGGCCGTCCCGTCGCGCTGAGCCTCGCGACCTTCGTTCCGCCCGGGCCGCCTCCTCCCTGATGCGTTCGCCCCATTAAAGTGGCGGCGCCCGGGGGCCATGTTCTCCACGGGGAGGTGCACCGATGCGCCCGATCGTCGACGTGGCCGCCTCTCTGGGCATTCCGCACCACCAGCTGACGCTCTACGGGGACGACAAGGCGAAGGTCGCCCTCGCCGCGATGGAGTCCCGGCGGCCGCCCGGGAAACTGGTCCTGGTCTCGGCCATCACCCCGACGGACACCGGCGAGGGGAAGACGACGATCTCCATCGGCCTCGCCCAGGGGCTCGCCCGGATCGGGAAGAAGTCCTGCCTCGCCCTTCGCGAGCCGTCGCTCGGCCCGACGTTCGGGATGAAGGGGGGCGCCACGGGCGGGGGGCTGGCGCGCGTCGTTCCGGAAGCCGACATCAACCTCCACTTCACGGGGGACTTCCACGCCGTCTCGGCGGCCCACAACCTGCTCGCCGCCCTCCTCGACAACCACATCCAGCACGGCGACGCCCTCGGAATCGACCCGCGGCGCGTCCTGTGGCGGCGCGTCATCGACATGAACGACCGGTCGCTGCGGCACGTCGTCATCGGCCTCGGCGGCGCCATGGAGGGGGTGCCCCGGGAGACGGGGTTCGACATCACGCCGGCGTCCGAGGTGATGGCCGTCCTCTGCCTCGCCGAGGACGCCGAGGACCTTCGCGCGCGCCTCTCCCGGATCGTCGTCGCGCTGACCCGCGAGAAGAACCCGGTCACGGCGGCCGACCTGAAGGCCGTCGGATCGATGATGGTCCTCCTCAGGGACGCCCTGAAGCCGAACCTCGTCCAGGCGCTCGAGGGCGTCCCGGCCTTCGTCCACGGCGGCCCCTTCGCGAACATCGCCCACGGCTGCAACTCGGTCCTCGCGACGAAGATGGCGATGGCGTACGCCGACTACACCGTGACGGAGGCCGGCTTCGGCCTCGACCTCGGCGCGGAGAAGTTCTTCGACATCAAGTGCGTCTCGGCCGGGCTCGACACGGCGGCCGTCGTCCTCGTCGCGACCGTCCGCGCGCTGAAGATGCACGGAGGGGTCCCGATAGACGCCCTGGCCCGCCCCGACGCGGCGGCGGTCGAACGCGGCCTTCCCAATCTCGAGAAGCACGTCGAGAGCATCCGGATCTTCGGCGAGGGGCCGGTCGTCGCGCTCAACCGCTTCGCGTCCGACGCGGAGGACGAGATCGCCGTCGTCCGGGCCGAGTGCGAGCGGCTCAAGGTCCCCTTTGCCGTGGCCGACGTCTTCATGAGAGGCGGGGAGGGAGGGACCGCCCTCGCCGAAGCGGTCGTCGACGTCGCCGCACGCGATCCCGGGCGGTTCCGGCCCCTCTACGAGCGGTCCGACCCGCCGAAGGTGAAGCTCTCGAAGATCGCGCGCCTGATGTACGGCGCGAAAGAGGTGACGTGGAGCCACGAGGCCGAGAGGGACCTCGCGATGGCGAAGCGATTCGGATGCGAGTTCCTTCCGCTCTGCGTCGCCAAGACACAGAAATCGCTCTCGGACGACCCGAAGCTCCTCGGCCGCCCCGAGGCGTTCGGGATCACCGTGCACGGCGTCATCCTCGCCGCGGGCGCGGGCTACCTCGTCCCGATCCTCGGCGACATCCTCCGGATGCCCGGCCTCCCCGCCGTCCCCGCCGCCGAGCGGATCGACCTCGTGGACGGGAAGGTCGTCGGGCTGATGTCCTAGCTCCCCGAGATCTCCTTCCACCGCGCCAGCGCGGCCTCGAGGGACTTCTCGAGGTCGGCCGTGACGGCGACGGCCTGGGTCGTCGGGGCGGCGTCGGTCGAGGTCAGGACCTCCAGCAGGGCGAGCAGCTCGCTGCCGAGCCGGCCGAAGTCCTTCTCCGCGACGGCGGCTCCGCGCCGGCCGCGGCGCGACGTGCGGCCCCCTTCCAGCGCGGCCGCCTTCGCGTCGAGAGCCTGAAGCGACTCCTTCTCGGTGCCCGTGGCCTTCTCGATCCGGGGTTTCAGCTTCGCGCGGAAGGCCTTGACGGCCGTCTGGGCCGCGTCGGCCCTTCGGATGGCGTCGTAGACCCTCATCGCGACGTCGTGCTGGGCCGCGAGGTCCCTTGGCGAGGTGGCAACGCGCGGGTCCATCCGGAGCTTCAGCGTCTGCTCGGAGACCTTCCCGTCCACGGTGAGGCGGATCGTGTAGGTGCCCGGCAGCGCGAGCGGCCCCTGCGGGCCGCGCGGCGTGTCGCGGTAGACGGCCGAGATCGGATAGTCGCGCTCGGCGGCCGGGGGGTCGGGATAGCGGAAATCCCAGACGAAGCGGTGAAGCCCCGGCTCGGCGGAAGGGATGCGCGGCGGCCGGACCCAGTACGTGGGGACGTTGAGATTCGGGTCGACCGGCTCGGGGACGTCCGCGCTCGAGAAGCGGCGGACGAGGCTCCCCGTCCCGTCGAGGATCTCGAGCGCGACGGGACCCGCCGGCTTCGTCTTCAGATAATAGTGGAGGACGGCCCCGTCCGGAGGGTTCTCCCCGGCGGGCTCTTCGGGGGGCATCGGCGTGTCGGTGTACCGGCTCCGGCGAACGCGAGTCGCCGATTGGGGAGCGAACAGGCGCGCGGGGGCCTCCAGGGCGGACGGGGAGAGCTGCCGGAGCGGCGTGACGTCGTCCAGGATCCAGAACGACCGGCCGTGCGTCCCGACGACGAGATCGTCCTCGTGGACGACGAGGTCGCGGACGGAGGTCGCCGGCAGGTTCAGCTGCAGCGGCTGCCAGCGATCACCGTCGTCGAAGGAGACGCCGACGCCCCGCTCCGTGGCGGCGTAGAGGAGCCCCTTCCGAACCGGGTCCTCGCGGACGGCGTTGACCGGGGCGCTTCCGGGGAGGCCGGCGACGATCTCGGTCCATGTCGCCCCGAAGTCGCGGGTGCGAAGGACGTGCGGCGCGAGGTCGTCGAGGCGCAGCCTGTTGATCGCGGCATAGGCGGTCCCCGCGTCGAACCGCGAGGCCTCGAGCATCGAGACCTTGCTCCAGGACGTCAGAACGGGCGGCGTCACGTTCTTCCAGCTCTTGCCGCCGTCCCGGGTCACGTGGATCAGCCCGTCGTCGGTCCCGGCCCAGATGACGTACGCGTCGAGAGGCGAGGGGGCGACGGCGTAGATGACGCCCCGGCGGCTCTCCTTCAGCGACCTTTCCAGCTCCGGCTTCCGGTAGACGCCGACGCCGGGCGGAACCTCGGGGGCCTCGCGCGAGAGGTCGGGCGAGATCACCTCCCAGCTCTTCCCGCCGTTCGTCGTCCTGAAGAGGACGTTCCCGGCGTAGAAGAGGACGGTCGGGTCTTTCGGGGAGAAGAGGACCGGTGCGGTCCGAAGGAACCGGTACTTCCCGGAGCGGACGGCCTCGGGGCTGACGTCCTGGACGTCCCGCGTCGCGTGGGAGAAGCGGGTCAGCTTGCCGCCGTAGACGACGTCGGGGTTCAGCGGGTCCGGCGCGACGTACCCGTACTCCTCCGCGCCCACGGGATACCAGTCGCGGAGGGTGATGGCGCCGTAGTCGCCGCGGCTCGCGATGCCGACCGAGCCGCTTTCCTGCTGTCCGCCGTAGACCCAATACGGGAAGCGGTTGTCGGTCGAAACGTGGAAGAGCTGCGCCGTCGGCTGGTTGTACCAGCTGCTCCAGGTCTCGCCGCCGTTCACCGTCAGGGTCGCTCCCTGGTCGCTCGCGAGGAGGACCGTCTTCGGGTCGTCGGGGTCGATCCAGATCGTGTGATAGTCGTCGCCGCCGGGGGCTCCCTTGACCGCCGTGAAGCTCTTCCCTCCATCGGTCGAACGGTAGGTCGAGGTGTTCGCCACCCAGACGACGTCGGCGTTCTTCGGGTCGACCTTCACTTCGGCGAAGTCGCTCGCACGCCCCCAGACCCGCGGCTCGGCGTTCACGCGCCGCCAGCTCTCGCCGCCGTCGTCCGACCGGAAGACCCCGCCGTGCTCGGGGGAAGCCTCGACGACGGCATAGAGCCGCTTCGGGTCGCTCGGCGCGACGGCCAGGCCGATCCGCCCGAGCCCCTGCGCGAAGGTCGGCATCCCTTTCCCGTAGGGCGCCCAGCTCTTCCCGCCGTCGGTCGACCGGTAGAGGCCGCTCCCGGGCCCGCGGAACTCGCCGTTCTCCCACGGCGCCTGCCGGGACTCCCACAGGGCCGCGTAGACGACGTCCGGGTTCTTCGGGTCGGCGGCGAGGGCGATCGCCCCGGTGTTCTCGTCCCTGTAGAGGACCTTCGAGAAGGTCTGGCCGCCGTCCGTCGAGCGGAAGACGCCCCGCTGCTCGTTCGGGCCGTACGGGTGGCCGAGAACGGCCACGAGAAGGGTCTTCGCGTCGCGCGGGTCGACGAGGATCGCCGGGATCTGCTGCCCGTCGCGCAGTCCGCCGTGCGTCCAGCTCGTCCCGCCGTCGTCCGAGCGGTAGATCCCGTCCCCCACGGAGAGGTCGGGGCGCTGGAGCCCCTCGCCGCTCCCGACGTAGAGGACGTTCGGGTCGGACGGGGCGACGGCCAGGGTCCCGATCGACTGCGTCGGCTGCCCGTCGAAGATCGGGGTCCAGGTATGGCCGAAATCGGTCGTCTTCCAGACCCCGCCGTTGTTGACCCCGATGTAGAAGAGCCCGTGTCGGCCCGGGACGCCCGCCGCGCCGACGGTCCGCCCGCCGCGGAAGGGGCCGATCATCCGCCAGTGCATCTCGCGGAAGAGATCCGCGGGGTAGCTCTCCGCGGCGGCGAGCGCCGGGAATCCGAGAAGAGCGAGTCCGGCGATTCGGAGCAGCTGGCGCACGGCGACCTCCTGCCCTGGCGCCGCGGCGCTGCGGGCGTCCGGATGATGCCTCGGCCGGGCGGCCCGCACCTATACTTTCGCCGGCAGGACGCCGCACGAAAGGGGGACATCGTGAAGGTTCTCGTCACGTTCTCGGCCGCGCTCGCGATTTCGGGCTGGCTCTCCGGGCCGGCGCTCTCGCAGACCGATCCGCACGCGGGGCACGCGATGGAGAAGCCGTCGCCGGCCGCCGCGCCGGCGCCGCGGAACGAGGCGCTCCCGCCGGACGCCGAGCAGGCGAAGGCGGCCCTCGCGAAGTCCCCGCGGCACGGGGAGTGGGTGGACGTGCCGTTCGAGGGGAGCGGGAAGCTCCTGACCTGGGTTGTCTACCCGGAGCGAAAGGAGAAGGCGCCGGTCGTCCTCGTCATCCACGAGATCTACGGCCTGACCGACTGGATCCGGGGCGTGGCGGACCAGCTCGCGAAGGAGGGGTTCATCGCGCTCGCCCCCGACCTCCTCTCCGGCCTCGGGCCGGGCGGCGGCGGGACGGAGGCGCTGAAGGACGACGTCGGCAAGGCGATCCGGACGCTGACGCCCGAGATGGTCGCGGCGCGGCTGAACGCGGTCCGGGACTACGCCCTGAAGCTCCCCGCGGCGGGCTCGAAGACCGGGTCCGTCGGATTCTGCTGGGGGGGCTCCTCCAGCTTCGCGTACGCCGTGGCGCAGCCGAAGCTCGACGCGGCGGTCGTCTACTACGGGACGTCGCCGGCCGACGCCGCCGCCTACGCGAAGATCGCCGCCCCCGTTCTCGGCCTCTACGGCGGCGACGACGCCCGGGTGAACGCCACGATCCCGGCGGCCGAGGCCGAGATGAAGAAGCTCGGCAAGAAGTACACCCCGATGATCTTCGACGGCGCCGGGCACGGGTTCCTCCGGCAGCAGACGGGGCGCGACGGCGCGAACATGAAGGCCTCGGAGAGGGCCTGGGCGGCGACGCTGGCCTTCCTTCGCGAGAACCTGAAGTAGACGAGTGGCCGTCGTCCGGTGCTCCGGCATCCGCCGAATTGATACGCTGTATCAATAGATGGCGATGAGGTCGGGCGAGAAGCTGGGTCCGTACGAGATCGTCGGCCTGCTCGGCGCGGGCGGGATGGGGGAGGTCTACCGGGCACGGGACACGCGGCTCGGACGCGAGGTGGCCGTCAAGGTGCTGCCGGCCCGGTTCGCGGCCGACGCCGAGATGCGGGAACGATTCGAGCGGGAGGCGCGGACCATCTCGCAGCTCTCCCATCCGAACATCTGCTCGATCTTCGACGTGGGCTCCCACGAAGGGACGGCCTACCTCGTCATGGAGCTGCTCGAGGGGGAGTCCCTGGCGGACCGGATCGCGCGCGGGCCGCTTCCCCTGTCACAGGCGCTCCGGGTCGGGCGGGACATCTGCGCCGCGCTGGCGGCGGCGCACGGGAAGGGGATCGTCCACCGGGACCTCAAGCCGGCGAACGTGTTTCTCTCCTCCGCGGG
>DAOMFB010000033.1:0-13978 GCA_035429585.1 Thermoanaerobaculia bacterium | reverse complement strand
ACGGGGCCGGAGGTTCCGGAGCAGGGGCTCGACCGTCTCTTCCCGAACCTCTTCGACTGGATCTACGTGATCGGCGTCGCCGAGGACGGGATCATGACGTTCGAGACGGTGAACCCGCCCCTGAACGCCGGCGTCGGGTTCCTGAACCCCGACTTCGCGGGACGCCCCGCCGTCGCGTGCCTCCGCGGCACCCGCGCGGCGCAGTTCCTCCGTCACTTCGAGCAGGTCCTCGCCGGGGGCCAGCCGCTTCAGTTCGAAGAGGAGCACGACGTCGGCGGCCGGACGCGGACGTTTCAGACGGTGCTGACGCCCGTCCGGAACAAGTGGGGGCGCATCCACCGGATCGCCGGGATCTCGCGCGACATCACGGCGCTCCGGGAGGCCCTCGCCGCCCTCACGGCGAGCGAGGAGCGGCTTCACCACGCCCTCGAAGGGACGCAGCAGGGGCTCTGGGACTGGGACCTCGTCGCGGGAAAGCTCTACCGGAGCCCGCGCTGGTTCGAGATGCTGGGGGCGGAGGCAGACGCCGTGACGCCGACGCTCGAGGCCGGGCTCGACCGGATCCATCCCGAGGACCGGAAGCAGGTCGAAGCGGCGCTGAACGCGCACCTCGAGGGGCGGCTCCCCCGCTACCAGGCCGAGTACCGGCTCCGGACGGAGGCCGGCGACTGGATCTGGATCTTCGACGCCGGGAAGATCGTCGCGTGGGACGCGGACGGACGGCCGGTCCGCGTCGCCGGGCTCTGCACGGACATCACGGAGCGGCGGCGCGCGGAGGAGTCGCTTCGCGCGCTCGTGGGGGGCGTCGTCCACGAGATCCGGAACCCCGTCTACGGCATCGTCATCAACCTCGACGCCCTCGAGGCGACCTTCGGCGAGGAGCGGCGCGTCGGCCCCTTCGTCTCGGCCCTCCGCGAGAGCGCGGAGAGGATTTCGAGCCTCATGAACGACCTGAGGGATTACGCCGAGCCGCGGACGCTGAACCCCGAGCCGTGCCACGTCCGGAGCCTCCTCGACGGGGCCTGGCGCTCGTGCGAGTCCCTCGCCGCCGGGACGGGGTGCACGGCGAGGCTCGACCTCGAGGATCCCGCGCTCGTCCTGCCGCTGAACCCGCGGCGGATGCACCAGGTCTTCCGGAACCTCCTCGAGAACGCGCTCCATCACGCCCCGAAGGGAAGCGTCGTGACCGTCACGGGGCGCAAGACGCGCGCCGCCGGCCACGACTGGTGGGCTTTCGCCGTCGCCGACGAGGGGCCGGGCTTCCAGAGCGACGCGCTCGCGCGCGCCTTCGAGCCCTTCTTCACCCGCCGGGAGGGGGGCACGGGCCTCGGCCTCTCCATCGTCAAGCGGGTCGTCGAGGAGCACGGAGGCTCCGTCGAGGCGGCGAACGGGCCCGATGGCGGGGCCCGCGTGACCGTCCGCCTCCCCGCGCCGCGCCTCAGGATGGAGCTTCCGGAGACCGCCGGTGCCTAGCGCGCGGATCCTCCTCGTCGAGGACGACCCCGCCGTGCGGCACGGGATGGCGGCCTTCCTCCGGGCCAGCGGCCTCGACGTGGACGAGACGGAGACGTTCCGGAAGGCCCTCGAGCGGTTCCGCGAGGCGGCGCACGACGTCGTCGTCGCCGACTACAGCCTCCCCGACGGGACCTCGCTCGAGCTGCTCGCCGAGGTGAAGAAGGTCAGCGAGGAGACCCCCTTCGTCATCCTGACGGCGCACGGCTCGATCGACCTCGCGGTCCGCGCGATCAAGGAGGGGGCCGAGCAGTTCCTCACCAAGCCGGTCGAGTCCAAGGCCCTCCTCGTCCTGATCCGGCGGCTCCTCGCCCAGCAGCAGCTCCGCCGGCGGCAGGAGGTCGCCCGGCGCGAGCAGCCGGGCGCGCTCGACCCGTTCCTCGGGACGAGCGCCGCGATCCGGCAGCTCGAGGAGCGCGCGCGGCTGATGCTCGAGTGGGACAGCCCCGTCCTGATCCTCGGAGAGACCGGTTCGGGGAAAGGGGTCCTCGCGCGCTGGCTGCACGCGAACGGCCCGCGCCGCGAGGAGGCCTTCGTCAACCTGAACTGCGCGGGGCTGTCGCGCGAGCTGCTCGAGTCGGAGCTCTTCGGATACGAGCGGGGGGCCTTCACCGGGGCCGTCACCCCCAAGCCGGGTCTCCTCGAGGTCGGCCACCGGGGAATCGTCTTCCTCGACGAGATCGGGGACATGGACCCCGCGATCCAGCCGAAGCTCCTGAAGGCGCTCGAGGAGAAGACCTTCCGCCGGCTCGGCGACGTCCGCGACCGGCACGTCGACATCCGCCTCCTCGCGAGCACGAACCTCGACCTCGAGGAGGCCGTGCGGGCCCGGAAGTTCCGCGACGACCTCTACTACCGCGTCAGCACCCTGACCCTCCGGATCCCGCCGCTCCGCGAGCGGCCCGAGGACATCCTTCTCCTCGCGCGGGACATCCTCCACGCCATCTGCACGCGGATGGGGCGGCCCGAGGTCGTGCCGGGCCCCGAGGCCGAGTCGCAGCTCCGGCGCTATCCGTGGCCCGGGAACATCCGCGAGCTCGCCAACGTCCTCGAGCGCGCCATGATCCTCCAGAAGGGGGATCGTCTCGAGACCCTCGACGTGAACCTCGGAGGCGCCCGGCCGGCCGGGTCCCCCGGCGGGGAGCTGACGACGATGAAAGAGATGGAGCGCCTCCACATCGAGCGGGTCCTCCACCACACCGGCGGGAACGTCGCGGAAGCGGCGGCCGTCCTCGGGATGGCCCGCCGGACGCTCTACGACCGCCTGAAGGCCCTGGGTCTCGCCCCCTCGGGCGACTGAGCGGCGGCCCGCACGGCGCGTGCGGAAACCCGCACCGCCGCCCCCCGGCCCCCGCTCGCGGCGGGCGGCTATCTCAAGGCACTGCAGCGTTTCGCCCTCCCGGCCCGGATGGCTCGTCGCTTGCACCTCACGGTCACAGGAGGAATCCGATGAAGAGCCGTGCCGTCTCCCGGCTTCTGCTCGCGGCGCTCGTCGCCGCCGCCGGCGTGGCGACCGCCGCCGACGAGCCGAAGCCGCTCTACGCCCAGACGATCGCCAGGTACCCGGCCCCGAAGCTCGAGAGCGTCGGCGGACGGGAGTACAAGTTCCTGCTCGACCCCGCGAAGACCAAGGGAACCCCCGAGGAGGCCTTCAAGGACCTCTGGGGGCAGATCCGTGCCGCGGCCGCCAAGCGCGGCTTCACGGTCACGGAGAAGGAGAAGAACCCCCTCAAGATCGAGCTCTCCACGAAGGAGTACTTCGACACGCCCGACCAGGCGCTCTGGGCGAAGGGCTACCTCGTCCGGATCACGACCAAGTACAAGGACGGGAAGCCCGAGGAGACCGTCGGCGTGACGGTCAAGGCGATCAACGACGACGCGCTGAAGACCCTCGCGACGCCCCTCAAGGTCGTCGGCCCGAAGGCGAAGACCGAGGCCGAGGGGAACGTCGGCCCCGGTCCGGGCGGCGCGCTCGTGGAGGTCATCGAGAAGGGCTCGGGCTTCAGCGTCGCCCCGGCCGAGCTCGGCGAGAAGACCCTGGGCGACTTCGGGAAGTACATGCCCGAGCTCCTCAACCTGGGCCTCCCCGCCTCGACGAAGCTCGTCGGCACGAAGGCCTGGTCCGTCCGCGTCCGCCCCGGCGCCGTCGTCCTCCCCGGCACCGAGCCGTGCGGCGTCTCGATGGAAGGCTGGTCGAAGACGGAAGGGGGCGCGCCCTACCTCTACGACTTCTCCTTCGGGTATGGCGACCTCGACTTCTACGGGATCGACGAGACGCACGCCGTCGGCGAGCGGTTCCTCACGGCCGTGATGCAGGGACAGCTCTCCGCTCTCGCGATGCCCGACGGCGAGAAGTTCGGCGGCTCCAAGGTCCGCAAGCTCATGAACCGACCCCTTCCGGCCAAGAAGCCGTGACGAGGGGACACCAGCAAGGAGACAGATGGCGATGAAACCGATTCTCAAGACCGTCCTCGGCAGCCTCCTGCTCGCCCTCGCCGCGGGGCCGATCGGCGCGCAGGACCCGGCCACCCTCGACAAGCAGTACGGGGTCCTGTCCCAGCCCGCCTACATCAAGCACTACGAGGCGGACAAGACCGGAAAGGTCATCCTGAACCCGTACCTCCAGATCGCCTCGAAGGACTTTCCCGCCATCCTCGACGTGAAGATGGCTCCTTACAACTGGGTGATCGACACGGAAGGCCGCGTCGCGATCGCCCCGGAGGCCGCCCACCCGCTGGGGCGCACGTACGAGAAAGGCTTCTACCGTCCGGAGGACAAGTCCCAGCGGAAGCCGGGGACGCGCGAGAACTTCGGGCACGTCGCGGAGCTCGGCGGCGCGCCGGGTCGGATCAGCGGCGAGATCCTCTACGACAAGGCGACGAACGTCTGGACGCTCAACAACAAGTCGGGCCGGTACTCCAAGCACAACGCGGACCGGACCCCCGAGCAGCTCGTCAACGCCGCGAAGCTGATCCACGAGGTCGTCGACCCGGGCACGGCCACCTGGGGCTCCGTCGCTTACCTGCTCGCCTACGCGCCGGAGAAGGTCGCCGAGGAGCTCGAGAAGAGCCCGAACCTGGCCTACGACGATCCGAAGACGAAGAGCCGTCCTCACGTCATCGTGATGCCGGCCGGAGCCCCGGCCATCAAGGCCGAGAAGCCGTACGAGGCGCCCGCCGTCGCCGCGAAGACGGACAAGCCCGCCGAGGCCGCTTCCGCCAAGACCGACAAGCCCGCGACCCCGGCCGCCGAGACACCGAAGAAGGCCAAGAAGCCGAAGGCCGCCCAGAACGACGACCCGTCGTGAAGACAACGAGGAGCTGAGACACCATGAAGAAGAACCCCGTCAAGACCGTCGTCGTCGTCCTGGCGCTCCTGCTCGGAATGGCGACGGGCCTCACCGCCACCGCGCAGACGCTCATGCCCCAGCTCTCCGTCCTCAAGGGGGAGCGGAACTTCATGACCGGCTACGACCCGGTCAACCTCGACGGCACCGTCAACGTCGTCATCGAGATCCCGGCCGGCACGATCGCGAAGTACATGGTCGACATCAAGAGCGGAATGATCGAGCTGGAGCAGAAGAACGGCCTTCCTCGCTACGTCCAGTACCTCGGCTACCCCTGCAACTACGGGAACATCCCGCGCTCGATCCTCCTGAAGTCGAAGGGGGGAGACGGCGACGCGGTCGACGCGCTCGTGCTCGGGCCCTCGGTCCCGACGGGCTCCGTCGTGAGGGGCCGCGCGATCGGCATGCTGAGCCTGATCGACACCGGCGAGAAGGACGACAAGGTCGTCGTCGTCATGGAGAACTCGCCCTTCGCCTCCGTCCGGAGCATCGAGGAGCTGGACCGCCGCTTCCCGGGCGTCACCACGATCCTCCAGACCTGGTTCACCTCCTACAAGGGGCGCGACAAGGACGGGAAGCTGATGCTCAGCTCCACCGGCTTCAAGGGACGCGCCGAGACGATCAGGTTCATCGGCGACGCGGTCCTCGACTACGAGAACTCCGTCGTAACCGACGCCGACCGGCGTCCCCTCGACGAGAAGGGGAACCCCTACCTCTACCGCTGGCCCGGCGCGAAGAACGTCGGGGAGTGATCCGAACCGCCACACGGGCCGACGCCCGTCAACGAATCAGGAGAGACTGATGAAAAAGACCCTCGTGCCCATCCTGTTCCTCGCCCTGCTGGCGTTCCCGGCCGCGGCCCAGCAGACCACCGACACCGACAAGCGGATCCAGGAGCTCGAGAAGCAGGTCCAGGAGCTCCAGAAGCAGCAGAAGGCCGGGGCCAAGACGGCCACCCCGGCGGGCGCCCCGGCCGAGGAGAAGGCCGCCGCGCCGGCCAAGAAGTCCAAGGGACTCGAGCTGAAGACGGTCACCGACAAGGGCCAGCTCTCGTGGGAGACCGCCGACGGCGCCTACAAGTTCCGCCTCTGCGGCCGTGTCCAGTTCGACGGCGCGTTCTTCAACGGCTCCGAGAACCGGCTCCCGAACGGCGTGACGATCCGCCGCGGCCGGATCGGCTACAAGGCCGTGATCGCGAAGGACTGGATCTCCGAGTTCGACGTCGACTTCGCGGAGAACGCCGTCGACATCAAGGACGCCTTCGTCGGCTACAAGGGCTTCGAGAACGTGACGATCCAGGCCGGCAACTTCAAGGAGCCGTTCGGATACGACACGCTGACCTCCTCCAAGGACATCTGGTTCGTCGAGCGTGCCTACCCCGACGCCTGGACGCCCGACCGGCGCCTCGGCGGCGGCGTCTACTACGGGGCCGACCGCTGGCAGGCCGCGGCCACCTTCTTCGGCCAGGCGATCTCCGTCGACTCGACGGGCGTCGACCAGGGCTGGGGCTGGGCCGCGCGCGTGACGGGCGCCCCGATCATGCAGGCGTCGGACAAGGCGATCCACATCGGCTTCGCCACGGCCTGGCGGAAGCCGGACGCCGCGACGAGCGGGAGCGGGGCGATGCCCCCGATCGTCTACCAGACCGACTTCTCCTCGCGTCCCGAGTCGACGAAGGTCAACAAGGCCAAGTTCCTCAACAGCGGAACGTTCAACGAGGTGGACTGGGTCGAGCAGTACGGCGCCGAGTTCGTCGGGGTCTGGAAGGCGTTCGCCTGGCAGTCCGAGTACCAGTGGACCACGGTCACCCGCCGGCCGAACACCCCGACCCTCGTGGATCACACCTTCACGTCGTGGTACGCGCAGGCGGCCTTCCTCCTGAACGGCACCCGGAAGTACGACGCGAGCGAGGGCATGATGAAGCGCGTGGAGCCGACCGGCAAGTGGGGCGCGCTCGAGTTCCTCGTCCGCTACAGCACGATGGACCTGAACGACCTCACGACGATCGACCCGATCAAGGGCGGCAGCGCCAAGAACTTCACGATCGGCGTGAACTGGTATCCCAACTACAACTTCCGCGTCATGGCTAACTACACGTGGGTCGACAACGACCAGTACGCCAAGCCGAAGTCGGCCTACGGCGGCATCCCGGGCGACGACTTCGGGGAGTTCCAGTTCCGCTTCCAGTTCGCCTTCTAGTCTTCCGCGCCGCACCCGGGAAGGGCCCTCCGCCCGGAGGCCCTTCCCGGTCTGCGGGCCCGGCGACATCCGATCCCGGCCGCCGCGAGACGGCCTCGCATCCGGAGCTGACGATGATGACTCCCGCCACCATGGTCATTCCCCGATGGGAATGGCGCACGTTCGCCCCCTCGCTCGCGAGCTTGCGCCGGGCCGTCGGCGGCATTCCCCTGGCGGCGCCGCGCGAGAGCCGGGAGATCCACATCCTCTGCCTCCGGAGCTCCCACAGCACCCGGGTGCACGACGGCCTGATGGACCTGAAGTGGCGCAAGCAGGTGAATGCCGACGGGCTCGAGCTCTGGGACCCGGTCCTGAAGTCCGAATTCCCCTTCCTCGCCTCCTTCGTGCCGCGCCTCTTCGAGGCCTGGGGGCTCCGGACGCCCGCGCTGGCGCGGCCCGGCTACACCCTCGCACAGTTCCTCGATGAGATCGTCACGCCGGACCCGGACCTCCGCGCCGTCGCGGTCACGGCCGAGCGGCAGGTCTTCACCCTCGGCGGGACGAACTGCGAGCTGGCGCGCCTCACGGCGGACGGCGTGCCGCTCGAGACCTTCTGCGCCGAGCACGAGGACCCCGCGCTCGTCCTCCAGGCCGTCCGGGGTCTCGGCCTCGACAGCCGTCACAACATCAACACCCCGATGGGCCTGAAACGGGCCCTCGCGCTCGCGGCGGCCTGAGGGCCGAAGGAGTTCCCATGGCGAAGGAGATCGAGCGGAAGTTCCTCGTGAAGCGGGACGTCTGGCAGCCCCGCGACGCCGGGACCTACTACAAGCAGGGCTACCTCAACTCGCAGAAGGAACGGGTCGTGCGCGTCCGGATCGCCGGGGCGAAGGCCATGCTGACGATCAAGGGACTGACGAAGGGCGTCACCCGCTCGGAGTTCGAGTACCCGATCCCGGTGGAGGACGCCGCCGTGCTCCTCGACCACCTCTGCGAGCAACCGGTCATCGAGAAGCACCGCCACAAGGAGGTTCACGGCGGAAAGACGTGGGAGATCGATGTCTTTCACGGCGAGAACGACGGGCTCGTCGTGGCGGAGCTGGAGCTCGCCTCGGAGAACGAGGCCTTCGAGCGCCCGGCGTGGGCCGGCGAGGAGGTCTCGAGCGACCCCCGCTACTTCAACTCGAACCTCCTGAAGAACCCGTACAAGCGCTGGGCCTGAGGCCCCGTCGCCGCACGGCGGCGCGCGCGGGAGGGCCCGTCCCGGCGGCCCCTCCCTTGCTTAGAATGCTCCCGCTGCGGACCGTGTGCCGTCCCGGCGGGAGCATCGATGAACCTCCGGCGCCATCTCCTCGAAGCCGCGACGCTCCTCGCCGTCGCGGTCGTCGTCGCGCTCGTCTCGAATTCGCTCGCCTCCCGCGAGCGGAAGCTGAAGCTCCCCGGCGACTACCCGAACGCCACGACCGTCCCCGAGAGCCAGGCCGCCCGGGATTCTTCTGCTCCCTCGCAGGCCGGATCGCCGGCGTCGCCGCCGGCTACGGTGGGACAGGGAATCGCCCGTCTTCCTTCGAAGGGGGAATCCCCCTCGCAGACCGCCGCGCCCGCGCCGAACGGCACGGCCGGTGGGGCGGCGGCGTCTTCACCTTCGAAGAAGACCCCCGGTGGCGTCGCTCCCGCGCCGCCGTCGCCTTCGCCCGCCGCCGTGGTGGCACCGGCGGCGGCCACGGGCGATCTTCTTTCCCGCTTCCCCCCTCACCCCGACAGGCCGTACGTGGAGATCTCGGGCGAGGACGCCGCGCGCCTCCACGCGGCGGGGGTGCCGTTCCTCGACGCCCGGCGGACCTCGGCCTGGGGAGAGGGGCACGTGGCGGGGGCCCGCCCCGTCTCGGTCTGGGAGTCCGACGTGGACGAGAAGGTGATGGCGCTGATCGGGGAACTGGACGGGCCCAAGCCGCTCGTCGTCTACTGCTCGGGGGGCGACTGCGAGGACTCGCACCTCCTCGCGCAGAAGCTCTGGGGGGCCGGCTTCAACGGCGTCCTCGTCTACCGCGACGGCTTCCCGGACTGGGTGAAGCGGGGCGGCGCCGTCCGGTCGGGGACGAACCCGTGACCTCCCTCAGGCGGTGGCTCGGGAGCGAGTGGCTCACGACGCGCGTCCAGATCGCCCTCGGCCTCCTCTTCATCGCGGCGGCCCTTCCCAAGGTGGCCGACCCGCCCTCCTTCGCCCACATGATCTACAACTACCGGCTGCTGCCCGGCGGCCTCGTGAACCTCTCGGCTCTCGTCCTCCCCTGGTTCGAGCTCCTCTGCGGCGTCGCCCTCGTCCTTGGGATCTGGAGCCGCACGTCGGCCGCGCTCGTCGGCCTCCTGCTCGCCGTCTTTGTCGCGGCGATCGGCGTCAAACTCGCCCGCGGGGACGCCCACGACCGCGGCTGCTTCGACGTGCGCGACGCCGGGGAGAGCGTCGCCGAGCGGCTCCACGACATGCGGATGGTCGTCCTGCGCGACGCCGGAATGCTCGCGATGGTGGCCCAGGTCCTCTTCGGGGCGAAGTATCATCGGACACCGAGCCGCGAACATGGCGTCTGACCGGACCATCGAGCTGGCGCTCCTGAAGGCGTTCGAAGGGGCGCTGAAGGAGGGCCTCCTCCTCGACGAGGCCCTCGGCGGGATCCTCGGGGCCGCCCTCCATTTCTTCGACGCGCCGGTCGTCGCGCTCCTGCCCGGCCCCGGCGTCCCCCCGATGATCCGGTCCGGCCGCTCGGCCGCCGCGCCGGCCGCCGAGACCCGGCTCGCGCAGCACCTCGAGGAGATCCTCTCGCAGGGGCGCGCGAAGAAGGCCACGGACGGCGGCTTCGCCTACGTCGGGGCGCCGGTGAAGCTCAAGGAGCAGACGCAGGCCGCCTTCGGCGTCTCCCTCCCGGCGAGCGCCCAGACGCCCGACGTCGAGGAGGCCGTCCGCCTCTTCGCCCGGACCGTGGGGCACGTCCTCGAGCGGGACCGGACGCTCTCCACGCTCATGAAGCGGCGCGAGGAGGCGGTCGCCCTCTTCGAGCTCGCCTCCGGCGCGTTCCTCTCCCTGAACCCCGAGGAGGTCATCCGCCTGACCGTCTCGTCGCTCTCGCGCGAGCTCGAGTTCGACCGGGTCCAGGCGTTCCGCTTCCTCGCCGAGACGCGCGAGGTCGAGGAGCTGGCGGGCCAGGGCGGCTCGACGAGCGGCGCGCTGCCGATGGCGCCCGCCGGGCGCCGGTCCATCGAGAGCGACGACCTCCTCCTCCGCTGCCTCTCCGCCCACGGCCCGGTCTTCGAGGAGGAGCCGACGCCCCCCGGCATGCCCCCGCGGCGGAAGCGGATGTCCCTCCCCCTCCACGCCGGGGACGCCGTCTTCGGCTTCCTCACGATGTCGCGCCGAGGGGGGTTCGTCCTCACGGCGCAGGAGCTCCGCCTCGCGCAGGAGCTCGCGAAGCTCGCGGCGGGCGCCCTCGACAAGGCGCGCCTCCTGGAGTCGCAGCGGACGGCTCACGAGCGGAGCGCCTTCGTCTCGCGCGTCCACGGGTCGCTCTCGGGCCTCTCCGACGTCGTCGGCATCGTCCGGCGGACCGTGGAGGACGTCGGGCCGCACTTCGACCTCGACTTCTGCGCCGTCCGCATCCTGTCGTCGGGCGAGCTTCCCGGCGCGCAGGCGGTCGCCGTGCGGGGGGGCGGGGGCGACGCCACGGTGGAGATCCCGGACGCCCTCATCGCCCACCTCGCCACGGAGGGGTCGCGCATCTTCCTCCCCGACGTGGGGGCCGATTCGATCGTGGCCTCGCTCCTGCCGCGGGGGCCGGCCCTGTCGCGGCTGGCGCCGCCGCTCGCGTTCCTCGCCGTGCCGATCGCCTACCAGGGCGCCCCCGTCGGCGTGCTCTGCGGCCTGGCCGCCGGGCGCTCCCGGGGCATTCCGCCGTCGGTCCTGGCCGCCTTCGAGGACCTCGCGGTCGAGATCTCGCTGGCGGTGGCCTCCGCGCGCCTCCTGCAGCAGGAGCGCGACTCCCACCGGTTCCTCGACCGGCTCCGGGAGGCGGGCCGCTCGCTCGCGACGACGTTCGACCTGGCCCGGATCAAGCAGACCCTCTGCGAGCAGACCGTGACCCTCCTCGGCGTCGACGCGGCGCAGTTCTGGGACGCCGACGCCGCCTCCAAGACGCTCCATCTCGCCGCGCGCTGGGGCGCCGACGTGGGCGACGCCGCCGTCCCCCCCGTCCCGACGTCCGACGGCGCGCACCCCGTCGTGCGGGCCCTCCTCGAGCGGGCGCCGCGCGTCGCGTCGGGGCGGGAGGCCGCGGCCGTCTTCGCGGGCGCCTCGCGGCTGGCCGTCGTGCCGATGCTCTACCACGACGAGCCCGTCGGCGTCCTGACGGTGGCCGCGCGCCGCGGCGAGGAGTTCGCCCCGGAGTTCCGGGGCCGGCTGGAGCTCGTCGCCGACGCGGGGACCGTCTCGCTCCACAACGCGCGCCTGATGCGGCTCATCGAGCAGCAGGCCGAGCGCGACGGCCAGTCGGGGCTCTGCAACCGCGTCTCCCTCGTCAAGCGCCTCGAGTCGGAGATCCGGCGGGCCGAGCGAAACGGGCAGTCCATCGCGGTGGCGCACATCCGCCTCGACGGCCTCGCGGAGGCCATCGCCCGGCTCGACCCCGGCGTGGCGGACGCCCTGATGCCGAAGGTCGCCTCGCGCCTCGTCCGCTCCACCCGCGCCGTGAACCTCGTGGCCCGCGACCAGGCCGACCGCTTCTGGATCCTGATCTTCGAGGCGACAAAGGTGCAGGCCCACCGCGCCATCCGGGCCATCCAGAAGAACTTCGAGGCGCAGCTCGACGCCCGGCTCGAGCCGGCGGGAATCCGGTTCGCGCTCACCACGGGCGTCGCCGTCTACCCGGACGACGCGTTCGACACCGCGGCGCTCCTGGCCCGCGCCGAGGAGGCGCTGGAGGAGGCCATCCGGACGGGCCCCGCCTCCATCGTCCTCTACCACGCCCCGTCCGAGACCGGCTCCGCCGTCCCCGCCTGACGTTCAGGGGTAGATCGTCGCCGGGAACTCCGGCACGTCGCGCCGGAGCCGGGCCGCGATGCCGGAGAGCTCGCCCGGCGTGAGCGGGAGGAGGCCCGGCTCCATCGTCTCGCGGGCCACCGTGTAGACCTGCACGCCGGCGACGCGCCCCCCGGCGTCGCGGACGTCGCGGAGCCGCCGGGCCCACGCCGCGATCTCGGCGGGCGCCGGCGCCGCCCCGTCCCGGCGGAAGAACATCGACTGGACCACCACGGGATGCCGCCGCGCGGCGTCGGTCAGGTTGGCGAGGACCCGCTCGAACGGCACCGCGGTCCGGCAGACCGCCCGGTAGCCTTCCTCGGTCCCGGCGTCCAGCTTGATCCAGTACCGCCCCCCGCGGGCCGCGAAGAGGTCGTGCGCCTCCCTCATCTCGGCCCGGTCGAGCCCGCTCCCGTTCGTGATCAGGACGAAGGGAACGTCGGAGAAGCCGGCGGCGTCCCGGGCGTCGAAGAGCGCCCGCGCCAGCGGAAGGAAGCCCGCGAACGTCGACGGCTCGCCGTCTCCCGCGTAGCAGATGTCCCGGAGGGGGTCGGCCGCGTCGAGCGGCGTTCCCCGGCCGAGGTCGAGCAGGGCGGCCTTCAGCTCGCCGGCCACGTCCGGGGCCGCGATCGGCGGCCGCCCGGTCTCCTTCCCGGGCCGGCGCCGGTCGAGCACCTCGCAGTAGACGCAATCGAAGTTGCAGCTCTTCTGCGGGTCGAGATTGATCCCGAGGGAGAGCCCTCCCGACCGCCGGGCGCGCACGAGATAGACGTACCGGCCGCCGCCGTGCACCCGCGGGCGGAGGACCGGGAGAAGGAGTTTTTCTCGGTCGGCCACGGGCGGTATGCTGCCAGACACCATGCCGCCGCAAGCTGGAACCCTTCTCGGCCGCTACCGGCTGATCGAAAAGGCGGGCGCGGGGGGGATGTCCGAGGTCTGGAAGGCCGAGGACACGACGCTCCACCGCACCGTCGCCGTCAAGGTGATCCTGACGCCGATCGCGGAGGACCCGACCTACCGCGAGCGCTTCCTCCGCGAGGCGCGGCTCGTCGCGGGCCTCGAGCACCCGAACGTCCTGCCCGTCTACGACTTCGGCACGCAGACGGTGGAGGGGGCCGAGGTCTCGTACCTCGTCATGCCCCTCGTCCTCGGCGGCTCGCTGAAGGGGCACATCACGGGGCCGATGCCCTACGGCATCGCGGTGGCCTGGCTCCAGGCCGTCGGGGCCGCGCTCGACCACGCGCACGCCAAGGGGATCCTCCACCGCGACGTCAAGCCGGGAAACGTCCTCCTCGACTCGCAGGGGCGGCCCATGCTGGCCGACTTTGGGCTCGCGCGGAGCTCCGAGAGCATCTCCGGCCTGACGCAGACCGGGACCGTCCTCGGGACGCCGCTCTACATGGCCCCCGAGCAGGCCCAGGGGGCCTCGCTCGACGGCCGCGCGGACCAGTACGCCCTCGCGGTCATCGCCTTCGAGATCCTCACCGGCCTCGTCCCGTTCCGGGCCGACTCGCCGCTCGCGGTCCTCCACCAGCACGTGGCGGTGCCGCCGCCGCCGGCGTCCTCGATCGTCACGGCGATCCCGCGCGAGGCTGACGCGGTCCTCGCGCAGGCGCTCGCCAAGAAGCCCGCCGACCGCTTCCCCTCCTGCGCGGCGTTCGTCGAGGCGCTGGCCGCCGCCCTCGGCGTCCCGCTCGTCCCGGTCTCCGGCGCCACGGCCGCCGCTCCCGTCACCCGGCCGACGGTCGTCGGCACGCCGGCGCCCGCGACGGATACCGACGCGGCCACCGTCGTCTCCGGCGGGGGCGTCTCGGCCAAGGCCCGTCTCGCGGCGCCCGCCTCCGTCCCGCCGCCCCCCTCCGCCCCGGGGGCCGCGG